>JBKHFQ010000126.1:0-4478 GCA_046540135.1 Halobacteriales archaeon | reverse complement strand
ATCGACCCCGTCATCGAGCGCCGACGCGATGAACACGCCAAGACCGTACGCTACACCGGCGATAACAACGTGACGTACACGAAGGACTGCATTCCGGACGTATCCGACGTTGACATCGTTGACCTGACACCTGTCTACCTCCCGCGGGTCCGCGCAAACGTTGAGGTCGGCGACTACGACTACCCGTACGAGTGGTACGAGACAACGACCGCGGAACACGTAACCGAGGACGGCGTCCACCGTTGCGTCCAGTGCGGCGAGTCGGGCGACGGGACGTACACTTTCTGCGATAACTGCGGTAGCATAAACTGTCCCGACCACATCAAAACAGAACGCGTCGAGGGCGAACCCGTCTGCACCGGGTGTGCCGTCACCGAGCGGTTCGCGCTACGCAAGAAGTACTTCTACGACGAGGAGAACCTCGAACGTTTCCGCGAGGAGTACGCCGAGATGCCCGCACACGAGAAGGCGATGGAGAACAAGCCGCTCGTCGGCGCGGCGGCGGTCGCGCTCGTTCTCGTCGTTCTGTTCGCCGCACAGACGCTTTAGTCAGTCGGCGTCTTCACAGGGGCATCCCCGTGTCCTCCCGCGCTGGACGTAGACCGCGACCCCGAGGACCGCGACCGAGACGGCACCGACTACGGGACGGTAGGGGTCGAAGTAAGTCATCAGCGCCGAGGAACCGAAGGCTGAGACGAGGACGACGTTGCAGACGGGGCACGCGACGGCGAGGTATCCGCCCGCGAGTCCACCGAACGCCCATCTATCGGCGTTCCCGCCGTCGGTGTTGCAAGCCGACGACGCGCGTCTCGTAACGTAGACGCCGGCTAAGACGGAGGTCAGAACGAGGAACAGGTAGTCGACGCCGGTTCTCGGCACCATACGGACGTACAGCGGGTTGGGGACGAGACCCGTCACCGTACCGAAGAAGACGAAGACCCCGACGGAGACGGCTACACCCCTCGCGTACGCCCCGCGCAACGCGACGAACCCCGTCACGTTACCCACCTTCCCGTCCGACGCCGCATCTCTCCGGATGTCCGGCGCGTCCGAGGAAGAAGACGAGGAGCGCCAGACCGCCGACACGGAGGAGCGTTCCGTCGTACGGAAGGACAGCGAGAGCGCCCGTTAGACCGACGAAGCCGAGGAGACCCGCGCCACAGCTCGCGCATCCGGACGCTAGAAGACCCGGCAGGACGCCGACAAGTTCCCCGACGCTCGACCGACCTGCAACCCGTAGCTGACCGACCGTGTTGACGACGGCGACGCCGGTCAGGACGGCGTACAGGACGACGAGCGAAACGGCTAATGCGCCGCCTGAACGGTAGGTGGTCTCCGTCAGGCTCACGACGACGTAGCCGAACCATCCGACGCCCTCGCTCAGTACCTGTGTGGAGTACGTCGGCATCGTGCTCAGAACGAGGACGACGTACATTACGACGGCGACCGACAGGGCGAGCGCCGCCCTTGACAGGGAGCCGAACGGGTAGGCGACCGCGTCCGTGAGGTCTTTCAGGAACCGTTCGTGCGCTCGGCTTTCCATGTGGGTCGTAGACGTGACGGCTACAAAAAGACCGCCACGGTTTACTGAGCGTGAAAAACGCCGGAGGTCTTTATCTTTCGCCGCCGCAGATACCCGTTGATGGAGATATCGAGACGTTCATTACTCGCCACAGCAGGCGTCGGTGTAGCGGCGGGAGGGGGCTATCTTGTCGGAGCCGGAGACGGCGACGGAGACGGAGAAGGTGTCGACCTGGGCGGTCACGAACCCGCCGTCTCGCCGTCGTTCCACACCGACGAAGGCACCGGATACAGGGACGTGTCCCTCGGAGGGAAGCCCATCATGGGTTCGCCGGACGCCGACCTCGAACTCTACTACTGGATGGACTTCCAGTGCCCTTTCTGCGAGAGGTTCGAAAGCGAGACAGTCCCCGACCTGTACCGCGACCATGTCGAGACGGGCGACGTTCGTGTGGTTCTGACGACCGTCCCGTTCTTCGGCGAGGACTCGATGACCGCCGCGGTCGCGTCGTCGTGCGTCTGGGACTCCGTCAGAGGAGAGGACGGTTCGGCGTACTGGAACTGGCACACGGCGGTCATGTCGCAACAGGGCGACCGTAACTCCGGATGGGCTGACGCCGAGAGCCTCACCGCCATCACCGAAGCGGTGTCGGGCGTTGACGCAGGGCGCGTGGAGAACTGTCTTTCGTCGGAGAGGGGTGAACGTGCCGATGTCGTGCGTTCGGAGGCAGACAAGGCGCGTTCGCTCGGTGTAAGTGCGACACCCGGCTTCGTCGTCCACAACCGCGATACGGGACGGTCAAGGTCCCTTTCGGGGGCACAGCCTCTCGAACTGTTCGAACGCGCCATAGACGACGTTTCCTGATTCAGGAAGCACCCTGTTGTTGGCGCGTCAAGGAGACGAGAACGAACAGCATACCGCTTGAGAAGATTACAGCCTGTACGACCGCGGCGGAGACGAGCGTCGTATTGAAGACGCGGTAGACGACGCCCTCGCAGACAGCACCGACGCCGATGAAGACGAAGCCGACGGCGACGTACAGCATCGCCTCGTTGCCGCTTCTCCTGTACCCGTGGTACGCAAGGTAGGCGACGACGAGGCTAAGCACGAGGGCTACGAGCTTTACGACCACAAAGCCGGGCTGTATCATCCGCTCTCCCTTATATCGGACCACAGCGACGTGAAGTTATCGGCGAGCTCGTCGCGTTTCTCGACGGTCAGCGAGAACGAACCGTCTGAGAGTTCAGCGTGTATCCCCTCAACCGCCGTAACGAACTCCCTCTTGTGAGACGCGTCGGGGTCGACGGTCGACCTTTCCTCGACCAGACCGTGTTCCTTGAGCGCCGACAGACGCCGGTAGACCGTGGTGAGCGACGCATCGGTCGCGTCGCTGAGGTCTTTTGCCGTCGTCGGTTCCTCAGCCGTGACGAGTATCTCGCGTGCGTAGTCGTCGCCGAGTAGGCTGAATACATCCGACGGCGACCGGCGGTCGTTCCCTGCCATGCCAGATACTGTCTCCGTGGCGGAAAAAGAACTGCGGTCCCTAGATGTCGACGGGCACCCCGACGGTTATATACGAAGCGCGCTCTTAGCTCGGACGCAATGTCTTCAGAAAAAGTGGTGGAACTCCTGCGTAAGGCGTACGGGGACGAGATAGAGACTGTGATGAACTACCAGACGAACGCAATCGTTCTCGACGGTGTCCGAGCCGAAGAGATAAAGGAGAGCCTTCAGGCGGACATACAGGAAGAACTCGGACACGCTGAACAGCTCGGTCAGCGTCTCAAACAGCTCGACGCACGCCCTCCGGGTTCGGGCGAGTTCAAGGCACGTCAGGACTCTCTCCAGCCGCCTCAGGACTCGACCGATGTTCTGTCGGTCATACGCGGGGTACTCGACGCGGAGGAAGACGCCATAGCGACCTACCGCGAACTCGTGGACGCCGCCGAGGATGCGGGCGACCCCGTGACCGAGGACCTTGCGGTGACGATACTAGCCGACGAGGAAGCACACCGTACGGAGTTCCGCGGATTCGAGAAGGAGTACAGCAACGACTGAACCGGCGCAAAGGTTAATCGGCGCGCCCGTATGGTTCTAGCATGGAACTCTTCGACTCAGCGACGAGCATCGCGCGACGGGTACGTGCAGACGAACTCGACCCTGTAGATGTCGTCGACGCCTACATCGACCGTATCGAAGGGACGGGCGACCGTACGAACGCCTACGTCACGGTTCTGGACGAGAAGGCGCGTGAGGCGGCGCGGGGCGTGCGCGAGCGCGTCGAGGCGGGCGACGACCTCCCGCTCGCGGGCGTACCGGTCGCTGTCAAGGACCTGTCTGAGACGAAGGAGGGGGTGCGGAACACCAAGGGGCTCGCGCCCTTCGCCGACAACGTCGCCGACGAGACGACGGTTACCGTCCGGCGTCTTGAGGAAGCGGGTGCTGTCGTCGTAGGGACGACCAACACCCCCGAACTCGGACACACGGTCCGGACGGACAACGAGCTACAGGGTCCGACATCGACCCCGTTCGACCTTGACCGGAACGCCGGCGGTTCGTCGGGTGGTTCGGCGGCGGCGCTTGCCGACGGACTCTGCGCGCTCGCAACGGGTTCGGACGTGGGCGGCTCGCTCCGGAACCCCGCGTCGTGCTGTGGCGTCGTCTCCGTAAAGCCGAGCCACGGCGTCG
Source organism: Halobacteriales archaeon (assembly GCA_046540135.1). Lineage (GTDB taxonomy): Archaea > Halobacteriota > Halobacteria > Halobacteriales > Halorutilaceae > Halorutilus. The sequence goes on along the minus strand of JBKHFQ010000126.1, from coordinate 268 downwards.
TTCCGCGCGGGAGCCGGGTCAACGGGTTCCGCGGGCACACCCCCGTTGGCGTCCTCGGTCCTATGGGGCGTACGGTCGAGGACGTAGCCGCGATGTTGGACGTACTCGCCGGAAAGGACCCCGTCGACCCGTTCAGCGTCCCCAAGACGGCATCTTACAAAGACGCTGTCGCCGACCCACCCGAAACAGCCGACCTGTCGCTCGCCTACTCACCCGACCTCGACCTCTTTTCGGTTGCGCCGGAGGTACGCGATGCTATCGAAGGAAC
>JBKHFQ010000125.1:0-4506 GCA_046540135.1 Halobacteriales archaeon | reverse complement strand
CGAGCGAGGACTCCGACGCGTACAGGACGCTCGACGCCTACGACATCCCGGTCGACGTCGTCGACCACCACTCGCCAGACGACGAAATCGATGCCCTTGTCGAGGAACACGCGAACCCGTACCTCGAAGACGGCGACTACTCGATAACCTCGGGTATGCTCTGCGTCGAACTCGCACGCCTCATAGAGCCGTCGGTCGAGAACGAACTCCTGCATGTCCCCGCCGTCGCAGGCAAGGGCGACTACTCCGAGGCTCCCGAGATGGACGCTTACGTCGAACTCGCGCGCGGACAGGGCTACGACGAGGGGCACGTCGACGACATCGCCGACGCCCTCGATTACGAGTCGTACCAGCTAAAGTACGACGACGGACGCCATATCATCAACCACATACTCGACGTCGAGGAGAACGACGCGCACGACGAACTCGTGCCACACCTCAAGACGCTCGCCGAGGAAGCGTTCGAGAAACAGATGGACGCCGCGCGCAGACACGTCGACGACGTGAGTACGCCCAACGGCGCGACGCTCTGCACGCTCGACGTCGAGAAGTACACCCACAAGTTCACCTTCCCCGGTCCCGGAAAGACGACGGGACGGGTCCACGACGAGAAGGTCGACGAACACGACGGCAACGTCGTCACCGTCGGGCACGGACCCGACTTCTGTGTCATACGAGCCGACGGCGTCGACATCAACATCCCCGAAATCGTCGACGAGCTACAGGAGGAGGTTGAGGGCGCGGGCGTCGACGGCGGAGGACATCTCGTCGTCGGGTCCCTGAACTTCGTGCAGGGCAAACGCGAGGAGGTACTCGAAGCTCTTTACACAAAGATAGCTCAGGCTCCGCTCAAAGAGTAGAGAATGTGGAACTACAGAATCGTAACGGTCACAGGAATCCCCATACGGGTCAACATAACGCTGTTGCTGTTCATACCCGTGATAGTCTGGCTGATAGGGAGCAACGTCGGCACGGTTGAGGGTTCGGAGATATGGATCGAGATACTCGCGGGTCTCTCGGACGCCGAACTTACCGCGGAGGGCTTGCGCGCCGGTAACACGCCGTGGATTCTCGGAGCGCTCGCGGCGGTCGGTCTGTTCTTCGGCGTCACGGTCCACGAACTCGGGCACGCTTGGACCGCTCGCCGCTACGACCTCGAAATCTCGTCTATCACTCTCTGGATATTCGGCGGTATGGCACATATGGAGGAGAACCCGTCGGAGTGGAAGACGGAGTTCTGGATAGCCGTCGCGGGTCCGATAACGAGCGTTATCGTCGCGGGCGCGTTCTACGTCGCCCTACAGGTCGTCCCGCCGGTACCCGAACTCGTCTTCGTCTTTGGCTGGCTCACCATCATGAACCTCGTACTCGCCGTCTTCAACATGGTCCCTGCGTTCCCGATGGACGGCGGACGCGTCCTGCGTGCGCTCCTCGCGCGCAACCGCCCGTACGCACAGGCGACGCAAAGCGCCGCGAGTGTTGCGAAGTTCCTCGCCGTCGGCATGGGTATACTCGGCTTGCTCGGAAACCCCGTCCTCGTTCTCATAGCGCTGTTCGTCTACGTCGCCGCATCGAGCGAATCGAGGATGACAGCGATAAGCGAGTCGTTGAGCGACGTCACCGTTGCGGACCTGATGACGCGTGACGTAAAGACCGTATCTCCCGACGAAACGGTGCAGGACCTTTTCGAGCGTATGCTAGTTGAGCGCCACACGGGCTACCCCGTCACCCGCAACGCAAACGTCGTCGGCATCGTGACCCTGTCGGACGCCAAGGAGGTGCGCCCCGAAGAGCGCGAAGCGTTCCTCGTCGAAGACATAATGACTGAGGATGTCGTCACCGTCGGACCTGACGAGGACGCCTTCGAGGTCCTCCAGACGTTGTCACGCGAGTCGTTCGGTAGGCTCGTCGTCGTTGAGGACGGCGAACTCGTCGGCATCGTGTCGCGCACAGACATCATGACGGCTCTCGATGTCCTCCAGGGCGGCGGTCTATCCTCATCGCGCGCCCCGTCAGTCTGAATCCCGTTCTGACCGCGGGTATTAAGTGGGAGGGGTACGTATCGGCTCTGCCTCCCGACGAAAAAGAACAGGAGGCTGGAGAGAAAGATGACAGAAACAGATATACGACAGACAGCAGAGCAGATAGCTGAACGTTTCTCAGAACAGGCGGACGTGTCGGTTGAAGACGTGGAGGAGAGGCTCGAAAACCTCGTAAACGAGTACAAGGTTCCCATGGAGGAGGCGCGCCGTAGCGTCACGAGCCATTTCGCCAAGGAGACGGGCGTTTCGCGCGACGAGCTCGGAGGCGAAGGCTCCGAGAAGGCGTCCGTAGCCGACATCAACACGCCCGAAGAGTGGATGACCGTCGAGGTCAAGGTCGTCGAACTCTGGGAGCCGTCGAGCGAGTCGATAGCGCAGACCGGACTCGTCGGCGACGAGACGGGGACCGTCAAGTTCACGTCTTGGGCTAAGAGCGAGGTACCGACGCTCGAAGAGGGGGCGACGTACAGGCTCGAAAACGTCGTCACCGACGAGTTTCAGGGACGTATGAGCATAAAGCTCAACTCGTCGACCGAAGTCGAGGAGATAGACGCCGACATCGAGGTCGGTGACGACGAGGTCGAGGTCGAGGGCGCTCTCGTGGCGATACAGTCAGGGAGCGGACTCATCAAGCGGTGCCCTGAGGACGACTGCACGCGCGTACTCCAGAACGGACGTTGCTCCGAACACGGCGAGGTTGAGGGAGAGTTTGACATGCGCGTCAAGGGAGTCCTCGACGACGGAAACGAGACGTACGATGTCCTTCTCGACCGCGAGGCGACCGAACGCGTTACTGGTATCGAGATGGAGGAGGCGAAGCAGGAGGCGATGGACGCGCTCGACACGAGCGTCGTCACCGACCGCATCGAGTCGCTCCTCGTCGGACGCTACTTCCGCGTCAAGGGTCCGCGGGTGGGAAGGTACGTCCTCGGCGATGAGGTAGAGGAGGTCGATGAGACGCCGGATGCGGACGCCCTTCTGATGGAGGCGCGGTCGGCATGAGCACCGAGATGCGCCGCGAGGTGGCGAAACGAGTCTTCGCGGGCGAGTTCCGCGACGCCGGTCACACGTTCAAGGAGAGCGACGAGGAGCGCGCGCCGACCTACCTCCTCCTGCCGACTGGCGAGAAGGCGAACCGCGTCTTCGTCGTCGGTACGCTGACCGAGAAGGAGGATATTGGGAGCGACTCCGAGTACTGGCGAGCGCGCGTCGTCGACCCGACAGGGACGTTTCTCGTGTACGCCGGACAGTATCAGCCCGAGGCGGTCGACGTCATCCGCGACGTAGAACCGCCGGAGTACGTCGCCGTCGTCGGCAAACCTGACACGTACGAACCCGACGACTCCGACGACGTTATCACGTCCGTCCGTCCCGAATCGATGACGGTCGTTGACGCCGACACGCGTGACCGATGGATAGCCGAGACAGCGGAGCGTACGCTCGAACGTATCGAGGGCGGCGAACTCGCCGACAGAGCGGACGAGGTCTACGGTGAGCGTGACTACAAGCGTGTGGTTACGGAAGCGTTGGAGAATCTGGAGTGAATAGATATGTCAAAGAAAATAGTCAATATGAAGGATATACTAAACTCCTCTGACTGGGCGAAAAGTCCTATGGGTCTCCCGCCTGAAAGGACTCACTTTAGGGAGGTAGGCGGGACAAAGCATGCGGTATGTAGCCCCTCCGATGGAACATGTGAGATACATGAAGATGAATTCAATCCTGACGAGGGGATCGTAGATATGGTGTGCCATGCCTTCTACGACCTCCCTGAAGACCTGCAGAAGGCAATAGGTGCTGTTTTGACCTTGGCAGGTCTACTTCTGCTTGCGGGTGAGAAAATTGGGGAAATAATAGGAGCATTGGCACTCTCTGTCGGAGAACTGTTTCTTGAGTCCGGAGACGCGGAGTTCAGTGTGCTAGATGTAACGACTCAAAACTGAGTCTATCTACCCTTCGTCGTTGCTCGGACGCGTGTGTTCCGTACCCTTACCGCGTCCGCGCTGACCGCGTCCGCGTTTGCCCGCAGACGTCTTACCGCGTTCGGCGCGCCCGCTTCCTACATCCGCGACCCAGCCGAGGTCGTCGTCGTTCTGTATCGCGGGATGGTCGGGGTCAAGGAGGATGACCTCGAACCACTTCTGGCTGCCGTCCTCGCCGACCCAGTAGGAGTTCAGCACCCGCAGGTTGCGGAACTTCCGGCTGGCGCGCTCCTCGGCGATGCGCTGGGTGCTCTTGCGGCGGCCGATGCGGTTGACGCCCATCCGCTTCGAGCGTCGGCCCGCCCGGGGTCGCGACTTGCGGGCGGTCCCCTTGCGGACCGAGACGCGGGCGACCACGACCCCCTGCTTGGCCTTGTAGCCGAGTTCGCGGGCGCGGTCGAGCCTCGTCGGGCGCTCGACGCGCTCGATGGCGCCCTGCTGGCGCCACTGCTGCTTTCGCTGCCACTGCAACTCCGCCAGCT
>JBKHFQ010000124.1:0-4515 GCA_046540135.1 Halobacteriales archaeon | reverse complement strand
ACTGTACTACTGGTCTGTTGTGAACGGTACAGAAATCAAGTCCGGCTCAAACAGTCGAGAATTAACCGGAGATGAAACCGTATTTACCACCATCGGATATCTGAGAGTGACGAACCAGTACTACGGGGACTTCTTCGACTGGTTAATCAACTCTCTCGATTTGGGGTCAAGCGACTCGTTTGCTAACTTCTATCCTCCGTTTCAGGTAGATACAGACGAAATAGAGTTACACAACTATGACTGATGCAGACCTAGCACGCCGTGGCTACAGGACGCGGTCGAACCTCTACACCGAACGCGGCGAAACCGACGCGCCCGCGGTCGTCTTCGCGCACGGTACGCTGATGGACCGGACGATGTTCGATTCGCAGGTTGAGGCTATCGCCGATGCGGGCGGATACCGCACCGTCGCGTACGACCTGCGCGCGCGGACGGAGTACTACGCATCGGAGTACGACCTCGACGACCTCGTCGGCGACGCCGTCGCGTTGCTCGACAACGCCGGAATCGACTCATGTGTCTACGTCGGTATGTCGATGGGTGGCTTTGTCGCCCTCCGTCTTGCCCTCCGCCACCCCGAACGCGTTGACGGCCTCGTACTCGTCGACTCTATGGCTGGGACGCACACAGAGACGCAGAAGGAGACGTATGAGGCGATGCTTTCGTCGCTCGAAGGTAAGGACGCGGTCCCTGAACCGTTGGCGCGCACCACGGCGCAGGTGCTTTTCGGCAAGACGACACGCGACGAACGCCCCGAACTCGTTGATGCTTGGGCGCGCCGATGGATGTCGTACCCTCCGCGCGCTGTCGTCAACGAGGTGCGCTCTTGGCTACACCGCGACGACATTACCGACCGTATGGACGAGATAGACGTTCCGGTTCTCGCGCTACACGGCGACGAGGACACGTCGATACCCGTCGAACGGGCGCGTGAGACTGTCGACGCACTGCCCGACGCGCGTCTCTCAGTCGTTCCCGAGGCGGGACATTCGTCGAACGACGAGAACCCGGCACATACGAACCGCGAACTCCTGAAGTTTCTGAGGACGCGGTTCTGACTACTCCCAGACGAACTCGCCGTTCTCCTGCACAATCTCGCCGTCGAACTTGATTCGTCCGTCGGACGTGTCGAGAATCATGTCGACATGCACTGCCGAGTCGTTGCCCTCCCGTCCCTCGCCGACGTTCTCGTCGTACGCGCGACCGAGAGCCATATGGACCGTCTCGCCCATCTTCTCGTCGAACAGCATGTTCTTGGTGAACGTGTCTATTTCGCGGTTAGTGCCTATACCGAGTTCGCCGAGACGGCGCGCTCCCTCATCCGTCTCCAGAAGGTCGTCGAGCGCCTCCTCGTTGCGCTCCGCCGACGAGTCGACGACAACGCCGTCCTCGAACGTGAGACGTACGCCCTCCATCTCGCGCCCGCGATGAATCAGCGGCTTGTCGAAATGCACGCTCCCTTCTACGGAGTCGGGCACGGGCGCTGTAAACACCTCGCCGCTCGGCATGTTGTGCCGCCCCGCTGAGTTTACGGCGTGCATCCCGTCGACGCTCATCGTCACGTCCGTCTCGTCGGCGACGACGCGCACCTCGCTCGCTTCTTCGAGACGTTCGCGTAGTTCTTCCTGATACTCCTCAACCTCCTCCCAGTCGCGGAGTATCGCGCCGTAGACGAAGTCGCGGTACTCGTCGAGCGACATCCCCGCCTCCTGTGCGTGTGCGTTCGTCGGGTGTTGGGTAAGGCACCACTGCGTCGAAAGGCGCTCCTCCTGTATCGGCTTGGTGACGCGCGAACGTTCGGCGAGTTTGTCACCATCTACGTCCGACATCGCCGAGAGGTTCGGGTCCGACCTGACGTGTATCGCGGCGTCCGCCTCCTCGTACATCGCGAGCGAGTGGTCGGGGAGCGTAAACTCTCCGTCGTGCGCCTTCATGTAGGCGCGCGAAGCCTCGTCCGACGAGTAGAGCGTCAGCGGATTGCCGCCGCGCTCACCAATCTCGCGGTTAAGCGCAACGACGAGTTCGTGCGCCTCCGGGCTTGCGGATACGACAACGTTGTCTCCGTTTTCTATGTCGGTACACCAGTCGACGAGTATGCGGGCGTGTTCCTCTACGCGTTCGTCCATGGACGCCAAACGTCGCCGCACCGCATATAGCCAACGCTCCTACCTGCTGTAGACCAGACCTGCGACGACGGCGACGAGGTAGCCGACGACGCCGCCCGCGGCGAATACGAGAGGGTCTGCGGCGGCGGGAAAACGCTCGATGAGGAACGCCACACCGACCAACAGCCAGACGACCGACGCCAGAAAGCCGAAGACTAAGAAACCGAGCGCCAGAAAGCCGAGTAGACGGAGGCGTCTACGCACCTGCGACACGTTGTAACCCACCACGACAGAGACGACGATACGCAGAACACGGACGGCGAGGTCGAAGACGGTACCGAGAACCCCGTGTCGTCCATCGTCACCAGTCCGGTCCTCGTCGGCGATACCGTCGTCTCCGTCGACCTCTTCGTCCGACAGGTCTGCTTCCTTGACCTCTATACCGGTCACCGTCGATGCTCCACACCGTGGCGTAGCGTTATCTCCTCGTCACCGAAGACGAAGACGACGCCGCCCCCATGGTTCTCGACAGCTTCGAGGTCGTCGACCCTCCTGACCATCCTGTACGGCGTCCCTCCGGGCTTGAAGACGATATCCTCGCCGCGTGCGACGAACTGCCAGCCATCCCCGTTTACGACGACCTTCTCGCCCTCCTCCTCGACCCGTGTCGTCAGCGCGGCGTTCCCGAACGTATTCTTGAGCTTCCGTTCGAGTTCTCGCGCCCCCTCAACGACGGTCGTTCCTTCTTCCGTCTCTACCTCGACGTTCACCTCCGTGTCCATGACCGGCGTAAGGACGGATACCACTTAAGCTTTCGAGGGGGTTTTGTTCCCCGTACACAAACGGCACCCATGGAACAGGTATTCGCGCCGTGGCGCATCGAATGGGTGAGACGTGACGAAGAGAGCGACGGATGCGTCTTCTGCGATATCCGCGACGCCGACGACGACCGTGGGCTGCGCGTCGTCGCGCGCTCGTCGTGTTCGTTCGTCGTCCTCAACAACAGTCCGTACAACCCCGGACACGTCATGGTCGTGCCACACGCTCATACGGGCGACTACGCGACGCTCTGCGACGAGACGGTCGCCGACCACGCGCGTCTGAAGCAGGCGACCTTCGACGCCCTACGTGCCTCGTTCGACCCTGACGGATTTAACGCCGGTCTCAACCTCGGTACGGGCGCGGGCGGTTCGATAGACGACCATCTTCACACGCACGTCGTGCCACGGTGGCAGGAGGATACCAACTTCATGCCCGTCACGAGCGACACCAAGGTCATCGTACAGGCGCTTGACGAGGCGTACGATGAACTACGCGAGGGCTTCGCGTCGCTTGACGGCACGCTCGACGACGGTGACGGAGCTGTCTACCTGAGTTCGAAGACGTAGCCCGCGGGTGACCGGACAAGCGCAATACGGTCACCCCATGGAACCGAGCGCGGTTCCTGCACCACCTCACCCTCACTCTGGGCGACACGTTCGACCGTCTCCTCCATCTCGTTGACCCGGACGACGAAGACCGCACCGTCTCCGCGCGCTGGCGGTTCCGGAGGGACGCGCATCCCGAACTTGCCGAAGGTCTCGTCGTCGAAGTCCTCCTGTACCTTGATACGCGCCCCCTCACCGTCCGTCGAGTACTCGACGCTCGTTTCGCCGACGCGTCCGGGTTCAAGTCCGAGTACTTCCTCGTAGAAAGGACGTGACTCGTCAAGCGATGGCGTCGTGATGAAAAGCTGTACGAGACCTGTCATACCTCAGTCCCGCGTAACGCGCTCCCACCGCAGTACGGGCACGAAAAGTCGTCCTTCGTCGTGTCATCGGGGGTGTCGTACGTGTAGTGTAGCTCGAACATGTCGAGCGTGCAGTCGTCGTCGGTACAGACGAGTTCGAGGGTTTCGGGCATACGAAAAAAACGACGCGGAGCCTAATAACCGTGGCTCCTACCGAAAACGCGTATTTGTCCTAACGAACTTTTCTTGTCCACCTAGTTTCTCTCTTCGCGTATGGAACACCGAACACAACGCCGTCTCAGCGCCGTCGTCGGCGTCTTTCTCCTCGTCATCACCGCGGCGGTCGTTGCCGTCTTCCGAGGCGCTCTCCTCGACCACCCGTTGCTCGCGGCACAGGTAGGCGCGCTCGCCGTCGCAGGCGTGCTCGATATAGCCGCGGCGTTCGATACGCCGGTCACCGAACGCGTCGCGTGGTACAGGCTGTCGGGACTCGGCAACGTCTTCCTCGCCGTCTCGCTCCCACTCGGTCTCTTCGAATCCGCGGAGACGCTACCTCTCCTTCTCGTCGTCCTCGGAAGCACCACGCTCGCCGCAATCGGCTTCGACATGCTGGTCTTCGATGGCAGGCACGTCTACTCCGAACCCCTCGACACCGACCAAGTCACCTGAAGCCGACGAGTC
>JBKHFQ010000123.1:0-4530 GCA_046540135.1 Halobacteriales archaeon | reverse complement strand
GTCATGACGTTCATGATGCCGTCTTCCCCGACATCGCGCCAGTCGCCGACGAAGCCTCGCGTCGCACGCCGCGTTCCGAGAGCGCCGACTACAGTCTCGCCTTCCATGAGTTCGACACGCCGCCCTGTCGGGTTTTCCATCTCGACGTCGGGGGGAGGACGGCGCGTGACCCGTGCGAGGACGTAGTCGCCCGTCCCCCAGTCCTCACGGGGTTGAGGTTCAACATCGTAGTCGGTTTTTTTGAGTTGGGCGATACGTGTCACGGAGGCGTGTACGTCTGCTTTCATGCTTCTGTCTCCTGTTCCTTTTCACGTTCCTGTTGTGGGTCGTTCGGCAACGGTTCGTCCAGGAGGCACGCGGCGAGCAACGCCGTGCGGTCGATGAGTCTATCCAGATTCACGTACTCGAACTCCTGATGCGCCCCGTCGCCGACAGCACCGAAGCCGTCGACCGTCGGCGCGTGCTGACTCGCGTCGTTTCCGTCGCTAGCACCGCCTGAGCGCGTCCCTTCGAGCGACAGTCCGAGGCGTTCGCCCGTCTCCTTGACGCGTTCCCAGAGGAGACGGTTCCCCGGCGTCTGTTCCATAGGGGGTCTTCCGAACCCACCCTCGACCGCGAGCTCCGTCCCGGGCGTCGTCGCCTCTATTCCGCGTATCTCCGTTTCGACCTCGTCGGCTGACCCCTCCGTCGGCGCACGGACATCAACCTCGGCGCGCGCCTCCGGGGCGACGACGTTTGAGCGTAGACCCGCCTCTACCTCGCCGACGTTGACCGTCACGCCGGAGCCGACATCGGTCAGGTCGTGTAACCTGTGGATGATGTTTCCGAGTTCCTCGGTCGCGCTCGCCCCCTCCTCGGGTTCGAGACCCGCGTGTGCCGCCTTTCCCTCGACCGTGACTGTGAAATGCCCTACGGCTTTACGCGCCACCTTGACCTTGCCCTGGGGACCGCTCGCGGGTTCGAGGACGAAGACGCGGTTGGCGCGTTTTGCGAGTTCGACGATACGCGGCTTTGACTCAGGGCTTCCGACCTCCTCGTCGCTCGAAACGAGGACGTGGACGGGTAGCGGCGTTTCGAGACCGAGTTCGTCGAGCGTTCGGAGGGCGAATACCGCCTGCGTCAACCCGCCCTTCATGTCGAGCGCGCCGGGTCCTTCGAGGACATCGTCGCGCACCTCCGGCGGGTTCTCGTCGACCGTGCCGAGGGGCCAGACGGTGTCGGCGTGCCCCAGAACAAGCTGTATATCGCCGTCTCCCGTGTCTGGCGTCCAAGCTTCCAGACGCCCTCCCGTCTCGTCGCCGGGGATGCGGTCGGTCTCCAAGCCTGCGTCTTCTAGGTCGTCGGCGAGGCTGTCGAAGAAGCCGTCGAATACCTCCGGTTCCTCGGTCGGCGTCTCCGTCTCGACGAGTTCAAGGAGGTAGTCTACGATACCGTCGCGGTGGCTCTCCACGTGGTCACGGACCCGTTCCTCCACCGACGCGTCCTCGGACCCCTGTTTCGTCATCTGCTGAACCCCTCCGGGAACGGGAACGCCTGCGTCTCGTCCACCTCAGCGAACCTGTCAGGGTAGAAGTAGACGAGAGGGGGCGCACGCCGGAACAGGTCCTCGGGTTCGTCGTCGTCGCTCCTGTACGCGTCGCTGTGGACGTGCTTGGCGACCGCTTCGCCCGCAACGAGGCTCGCGCTTCCGAAGCCGTCGACTGTACGGTCGAGTTCACACTCCAGAACCGCGTATGCGTCGGAGACGACGGGGGCGTCGACCTCGTCGGCAACGTCTGTTTCGATGCCTTCGAGAGACGGCTTGTCGCCCTCGTCGTCGCGCGGTGCGGCGGCGAGCGTCGCTTCGAGCACGTTTTCGGGGCGCGGATAGCTGACGGTGAACGCACCCGTCCTTTCGGCGTTCCTGTACGTGCTGTGCTCCGGGGTGCAGACGAAGCCGAAGCGGTCCGACCATCCGAGAGGGAACGCCATGTGCTTGGGCGCGAGGTCGTCGGAGCCGTCAGGTTCGCGCGTTCCGACTATCACGAGCGGCGCGGGCGTGTACACCGTCTCGAAGAACGGCTGGTCAGGCTGTAGCGTAACGAGTTCGGTGTCGTCAGAAACTTTCATAAGGTCCCTAACTGTCTAACCCCTTCTGGTCCAAGTCAGTTTCGGTCACCCATACAGTTTTATGCTGTCGACGGTGATAAACGCGCATGGGCGACGATGAAACCGCGTTCCCCGGTGACGACCCGCCGGAGACCGAAGAGGAACTCAGGAAGAAACGTAAGGAGCTCGAACAGCGCAAACGCGGTCTTGACGACTTCTCCGACGAACTCGACGAGCGCGAGGAGGAACTCCAACGCCGCGAGAGTGAACTCCGTGAGATGAGAGGCGAACTCGACAAGCGCGAGGAGAGCCTCGACCAGAGGGGGTCGAGTATCCAGGAACGCGAGGAGGAGCTCGACGACAGGGAGGTGGCTATCGAGGAGCGCGAACGCGAACTGTCCGACCGTGCCGACGAACTCGACGAGAAGGAACAGGTGCTACGCGAGTACGTCGGTGACAGCGTCCGTGAGAACGTCGAGGAAGCAGTCTCCGAGGTCATGAAAGGTCATGGGGGAAGCCGCCTCGGTACCATCGGTAGCCTCGTTCTGGGTCACGTCGGCGTTACCCTCATCGTCGCCGGCGTTCTCAACGCATTCAGCGCCTCGATAGGTGCAGTCCCTGTCGTCTTCGACAACGAAAACGCGAACCTCGGTGTGACCGTTCTTCTGGTCTTCAGCGGTCTCGCCGCCAACCTCGCGGCTGTCGCCGACTGAGACGCGTTCTCAGCCCTGACTGCTTAGGAGAGCACCGGGGTTCATGATTCCCGCAGGGTCAAAGACATCCTTCGCGGCACGGAGCGCGTCCCGGTACGCGTCGGGCGTCTCTCTCTCGTACGCGTCGCGGTGTACCCTTCCGACCGCGTGATGGTGGGTCGTCGCCGCGCCGTGCTCGTCGAGGACCTCGGATGCGGTCTTTTTTATCTCCCGCCACTGGCTGAGTTCGTTTCCGACATCAGCGGGCGCGAGTATTGTGTAGTACGGTGCGGGACCGTCCTCGTAGACATGGGTGAAACGGCACGAGAGGAATCCGTCGCCACAGACCTCCTCGGCGGTCCCGACGACCTCCGACCGGACCGCGTCGTGTAGAGCGTCGAAGTCCTCCCATGTCACCGATGTCTCGAAAGTGTCGACGAGAACCCCTACGCTCACGAGACCGTTGAACAGGTAAGGCGCCTCGAAGAAGGAGTCGCGCCAGTCGCCCTCTGCGCCGCCGTGTTCCTCGCTCCCGTCGCCGACGGTTTTCTCGCGCACATCGCCACCGTGTTCCTCGGCTATCCTAACCGCGCGTTCGAGGCTGTCGTCGACGGGCGAGTCGGTCGATTCGAAGCCGAGGACGAGTATATTTGCCGACGCAACCTGATTGAGAACCGCCTCGTTCCTGTCGAGCAAACGGCAGTTCGCGGGATAGAGGCGAGCCTGCGCTATCGCACGCGTCGCACGTACACCGTCGTGGAAGTCGTCGAACGCCACGGTAGACTTCGCGCGGTATTCGGGTCGGGGCTGTACGCGCATCCACGCCTCGGTAAAGACCCCGAACGAACCCTCGGAACCGAGCAGGAGAGCGTTGGGGTCGGGACCCGCGCCAGAACGCGGCAGTCGGCGCGTATTCACAATCCCCGACGGCGTCACCATACGGAGGCTCTCGACGAAGTCGTCTATATGGGTGTAGACCGTCGCAAAATGACCGCCCGCGTGAGTCGCTAACCAACCGCCGAGCGTCGAGAACTCGTACGACTGCGGGTAGTGGCGTAGCTGTAGACCGTGTTCGTCCAGTTGTTCCTGAAGACGAGGACCCGTCGCACCCGCCCTTATACGCGCCGACCGCGATACTTCGTCTACCTCTACCACCTCATCGAGCGCCCGCGTGTCGAGCGATACGACGCCAGCGTACCCCGAACCTCTGCATTCGATGCCGCCGACGACGCTCGTACCTCCGCCAAAAGGCACGATGGCTATATTCTCCGACGCTGCCCAGTTGAGGAGTTCTACGATGTCTTCCTCGCCCTTTGGGCAAGCGACGGCGTCGGGGGCGGGCGAGAAGTCGCCTCGGAAGCCGCGGATGAGGTCGCGGTAGCCCTTGCCGTACGTGTGGCGGGCACGTACCTCGTCGTCGGTCGTGCAGAATTCGAAGGGCGGTTCGACCCCCGAATCTGACAAAGTCGCATCCTCGAAAGTCGGCGTGTCGAGCAAAGGACGCTCCGGAAATCCGAGGTAGGTCTCAGCCATCTCGCCGAGCCTTCGTCTTTCCTCTTCGTCGGGGTGTTCGGAGGCGTAACCCCATCCCCACAGGCTCAGGTCTTCGTCGGTCATAGCGCCGGCTACGTACCCTGCGACAAAAAGACTGTCCCGACACAGTCTCTTATGCCTGCGTCAGCGATAGCGTCGCGCACCCCGCCGAACGCCTCGCGGTACGTCTCGACCGACGACATCCAGTCGTTCGCGC
>JBKHFQ010000122.1:0-4571 GCA_046540135.1 Halobacteriales archaeon | reverse complement strand
GGTATCGACGCCGAGGTGGTACGGGTGAGCGGGAACGGACGTAGCCTTGCGGAGACGGCGGAACGCGTGTCGCGGAGGTACGATGTCGCTCTCGTCCTAACCGACTGGGACGCCGAAGGCAACGCTCTCAAGTCGAAGCTAAAGCCGTTGCTCGAATCCCACGGCGTCGCACCCCGGACCGAACACCGCAAACGTCTACGCGACCTAACATCGAAGGAGATACACGACGTGGAATCCTTGCCTCAACAACGCACACGTATGAGGTCCGAGATATGAGTCTGAGATACAGGGACGCACGAGAGGACGATGCAGACAAGGTAGCCGAGATAGCCAACTGCTACTTCCTCCCGCAGGACATGTCAGTCGGTTCGATGCGCGACCTCGTTCAGGACAGGACGATGAAGGTTGCCGTCGATGGTGAAAACGAAGAGGAGGACGGAGGAGACATCGTCGGCTACGTTAGCTACCGGGTCGTCGACGACACGGTCGTCGTACAGCACGTCTGCGTCGTACCGGAGTACCGTGATACGGAGGTGCCCGCACGTCTCGTCTCGTTCCCCGCTGACTTCGCCGACGACGAAGGTCTACGGACGCGCGTGGCTGTCGGCGAGGACTCATGGTTCTGCGACTTCCTACCCAAAGAAGGTTTTGAGGAGCAGGGGAAGGCGCGTTTTGCAGGCGAGACGTTACGTATGTTCGAGCGTTAGAGGAGGCGCGGCGCGACTATCATCAACAGCATACTGCCGAACATGGCGACGGCGACAGCGATAGACAACGAGTCGGCGAGATGTTCGCGTTCCTCCCCCGACGCGACGGGCGAGACGGCTTTCTTGAGACCTTCCTTGAGTATATGCCCTCCGTCAAGCGGGAGCGCGGGTATGCAGTTGAACAGACCGAGGTTGAAGTTTACCCACGCCGTCCAGTAGAGGACGTTCGGCACGACCCAGTACGCGCCGCCGAGAGCCGCCGCGGGACCCGTGAGTTCGTAGAACTCCAGTATGAAGCCCTCAAAGCCGAAGAACGGCGAGACGCCTATCGCCGCGCCGAGGGGTAGGTAGATAGCCAGCACCCAGTCAATCGGGTCGAACGATGTCAGGAGAGAGTAAGGAGTACCTATGTCGTACGGAGTTACTCCGACGCGCTGTGCGTTGGTGAGGTAGCCGACGCCGAGGAATGCACCCTCGCCCCGTGGATGTTCGCCGACTGTGGCGTCGACCGCCTCCGTCTCTCCGTCTTGCCTTACCTCGAAGGTAGCCTCGTCTCCGGGAGAGAGCGCGCCCATCGCAGAGACGAACTCCTCCGCGTTCGTAACCTCCTCGCCGTCGACAGCGGTGATAATATCACCCTCTTGCATTCCTGCGTCATCAGCCGCCGAACCCGACTCCACGGTGCTTACCTCAACGCCGGGTTCCCCGGTCTCAAGACGTTCGTCGCGTGTTTCGCCGTCCTTTGAGGCGACGGTGAGAACCACCTCCTCCCCGCCCGACTCACCGAGAGCGCTAAAGAACGCGTCCGTAGAGTCGACTTCCTCGCCGTCGACCGCGACGACACGGTCGCCCTGTTCGACGACACCGTCGGCGAGCGAGTCCCCGGCAACGTTCTGGACGCCGACCCCGTCAAGCGGCTGTACGGCGGAAAGCGAAAGGGCGATGAGTACGAATGCTACGACAGTGAGTACGAAGTTGTTGGTCACACCGGCGGCGAACATACGCGTCCTGTCGCCGCTCGACGCACTCTCAACCTCCTCCTCATCGGGTTCGACGAAAGCTCCGAACGGTATGACCGCGAGCATTACGGCGCCCATGCTCGAAACGCCTATGTCGCCGACGCGGCAGAGTATACCGTGCCCGAACTCGTGCACCACGATTCCGATTAGAAGACCGGCGAGTATCTCCGGGGCGACCGAGAGGGGGAGGAAGTCGTTTATTCCGGGTATGACGAGGACGTTCTGTGGCTCCGTAATCTGAGTGGGTTCGGGTGTTTGGAAGATGCTGAGATGCGCGATACGGAGGAGAAGGACGAACGAGGCTATCATGACGAGTCCTGCGACCGCGACGCCGACGTTGGCGTACGCGCGCCAGAAACGTTTGGGGCGCGCGAGGCGGTCGAGAAGGTCGCGTCCGCGTCCCGTTCGGAACATGAGGAGCGGTCCCGCCGCCGAGGCGTTGTAACGTTCGAGAACGCCGCGCGCGTCGAGTGCGGCGACGAGAATCCAGTACCCAAGGAATCCACCGAGAAAGCCAAGAATCCAGACGAGTTCCATGTACACGTGTTAGCCCGCGGAACCACAAAACGGTTTCCGTAGGAGGTCGTACGCGTACCATGATTTCCGTACACACGACCGTCCCGGACGACGAGACAGCGGACGCCATCGCACGCGAACTCGTCGAGGAGCGCGTCGCCGCGTGCGTCAACAAGTACCCCGTTTCGTCGACGTACCGCTGGGAGGGGGAGGTCGTTGAGAACGACGAGGTCGCGCTCGGTATCAAGACATCTCTGTCGTACGACGAGGTACGCGAACGCGTCGAGGCGGTGCATCCGTACGACGTGCCTATGGTTCTCCGTTACGACGCCGAGGCGAACGACGCGTATGCCGACTGGGTCCGCGACGCGACACGGACGGAAGACTAACAAATCAGTTAAGTGTCGAAGCCGTCTGTTTCGGATATGACCGAGAACGACGAAGAGGTCGACGAGACCGAAGAAGAGGAGACGGAAGCCGAGGAAGAAGCCGAAGAGGTCGAAGGGATACAGGAAGGAGACTACGTCCTACTCGACTACACAGCGACGACCATACCCGAAGACGAGGACGACGAGGAGCGTCTCGTCGACACGACGAGCGAGGACCGCGCCGCCGAGGAAGGAATCGACACCGACGAGCAGGAGTTCGGTCCGCGCACCGTCGAGGTCGGCGGAGGAAGGCTGTTCGAGGAGGTCGAGGACGCGCTCGTTGGCAAGGAAGTCGGCGACACGGGCGAGGTAACCGTCCCAGCTGAGGACGCCTTCGGCGAACACGACCCCGACGACGTAGAGACGGTGAGCGCCAAGAAGATAGACGAGGACGACCGCTATCCCGGCGCGCAGGTAAGCCTCGACGGTAGGCAGGGATACGTCGAGACCATAATTGGCGGGCGTGCACGCGTTGACTTCAACCATCCGCTCGCGGGCGAGGATGTCGGTTACGACTTCGAGATAGTCGATGTCGTCGATGACGAGGAGGAACAGGCGGCATCCGTCATAGAGATGTACGCGGGCGCTGATGTCGACGTTGAGATAGATACCGTCGTCGAGACGGAGACGCGCGTCGAGGAGGACGACGAGGGGGAGGGGGAAGAGGTTGAGGAGGAGGTCGAGAAACGCGTCCTGTACATAGAGGCGACGCCTGAGATGTCGATGAACCAGCAGTGGCTATTCTCCAAGCAACAGGTCGCGGACGAACTGATGCACGACTTCGACCTCGACCGCGTCGTAGTGCGCGAGACGTTCGACCACGACGACATGCACGGCGGCATGGGAATGCCCGGCATGATGGGCGGCATGGGAGGCGAGGACCTCGAAGACCTCGACGAGGAGGAGATTGAGGAGGTCGCCGAGGAAATCGAAGGCGTCGAGATAGACGAGTAGACGGCGGAACGGTTAACCCGCAGGCGGTCGTTTCTCGTACATGCCAATCGACCCGGAGTTCGAGGAGAACCGCGAGGTCGTCGGTACGCACTCGCCCGACGGGGGCGGCGAACACGACGTGTACGGACCCGTCGACAAACCCGAGCGCCTCGGCGTACACGGAACCGTCGTCGCCGTCGACTTCGACGCCTGCATAGGAGACGGCGCGTGTCTCGAAGACTGCCCCGTCGACGTCTTCGACTGGGTCGATACGCCCGGTCATCCTGCAAGCGACCGTAAGGCGGACCCGGCGCGCGAGAACGACTGTATCGGCTGTTACCTGTGCGAGGACGTCTGTCCCGTCGACGCAATCAAGATACAGTACTAGAAGATCGTAGCACCTGAGTAGACGACTATACCCTCATCGGTGAGTTCGTACGGCTTGACCTCGCGCGAGTGCGAGGTGTCGCGTATCTTGGTGATTTCGAGCGCAAGGCGCGTCTCGGACGAGCTGTCCTCACGTATGTACTGGAGGACGAAGACCGCATCCGAGAGATACTCGACTATGCCGTAGCGTGAACTGTACGGGTCCTCGTCGTCAGCCTCGCTTGTTACGAGGGTCGTCGCTCCGGCGTCGCTTAGCTCTTCGAGAAAACGGAATATCTGGTTCCTGCCGTCTGCGCGGTCCTGAAACATCATCTCGACGAGCGTGATAGAGTCGAAGACGGCGCGTAGACCACCGAAGTCGGATATCATACGCGGAAGTTCGTTACGTATGCTCCTGAGCGAGGATGCTACCTCGATGGGGTGCATCTGTACGACCGCGAGCGAGTCGTCGGCGTGTTCGCTGAACTCCCACCCCTTGGCGTCGCCCGTCGAGAGTATGTCTTCCTCGTCCTGTTCGAGCGTGAAGTAGACGCAGTTCTCGCCGTTACGGAGACCCTGTGCCACGAACTGCATTCCGAACG
>JBKHFQ010000121.1:0-4575 GCA_046540135.1 Halobacteriales archaeon | reverse complement strand
ATGTACCGGTAGGTGCGCCCGATTTCCTTACGGTCAACGCGCGAAACCTCCGAAATCTCCTCGAGCGACCGCGGGATTCCCTCCTTCCGACAAGCGGCGTACAGCGCCGAGGTGGCGACGCCCTCGATAGAGCGCCCGCGAATCAGGTCCTCCTTGAGCGTCTGGCGGTAGATGACCGAGGCGACCTCACGCACCGACCGCGGCACGCCGAGCGCCGACGCCATCCTGTCAATCTCCGACAGCGCGAACTGGAGGTTGCGCTCGCTCGCGTCCTTGGTGCGTATACGCTCCTGCCACTTGCGCAGACGGTGCATCTGGGAGCGCTTTTCGGACGAAATAGAGCGCCCGTAGGCGTCCTTGTTCTTCCAGTCGATGGTCGTAGTCAGACCCTTGTCGTGCATCGTCTTGGTCGTCGGGGCACCGACGCGCGACTTCTCCTGGTTCTCGGAGTGGTCAAAGGCGCGCCACTCGGGACCGGGGTCTATCTTGTCCTCCTCTATGACGAGTCCACAGTCGCCACAGACGACCTCGGCACGCTCTGAGTCGGACATGAGTTCGTCGGAGCCGCATTCGGGGCACTGCCGGGCTTCAACATCCTCCCCTTCCGTCTCCTTCTCTTCGACGGATTCGGCTTCGACTTCCTCCGTCCTCTGTCGGGTTGAGTTAGACATACGATAACCATATATACAGAGCGTGCTTCTTCATTTAAACTCTGGGATATGCGCCGGCGGAGTCTCCGTAAAGATGTAGACAACCGAAGACGTACGATGGGTATGCCGGGAACGACGGAAGATGACGTGCGCAGACGACTTGAACGGGCGGGCGCGGAGTTCATGCACGTGGACGACGACGGATGGCGCGCGCGTCTCGGCGGGGGAGTCGCCGTGTACGAGGACGGTAGCGTTTCTCTCATCGGTAACACGGACCGTCTTGCATCTATCTTGACGGACGGCGGCGGGCGCGTCACCGTCGAGTTCGACGGCGCTTCGCGCGGCAACCCCGGACGGTCGGCTGTTGGATACGTCATCCGTGACGAAGACGGGGTCGTCAAACAAGAAGGTGAGGTAATCGGTGAGGCAACCAACAACGAGGCTGAGTACGTCGCGCTCCTACGTGGACTCGTCGAGGCGCGCGAACTCGGCTACGGTGTCGTCGAGGCGGTCGGGGACTCCGAACTCGTCGTCAAGCAGGTCGGCGGCGACTGGCGGTGTAGGGCGGACAATCTGAAGCCGTTGTGCGACGAAGTCTTGGAGGTCGCGGGGGCGTTCGACGAGTTCGGGATACGTCACGTCCCACGCGGAACGAACGAGGAGGCGGACGAGATGGCGAGCAGGGCGCTTGACGAAGCATGACGGGGAAGCAAGACAGTCAAGACGAAGACGGACGCCCCGACTGGGTTGACGAGACAGCGCGGTTGACACGCGTCGCGGTGTCGGGAGACGATGAGGCGCGCAAGAAACGCGACGAGCTCGCCGCAGAGCGCGGTTACGAGGCGCGCGTACGCGACGACGGAACGCTCGTCCTACACCCCGACGACTGGCTCGACGAGGACGGGGTGGTCGACATGGAGGCGTTCGATGCCGACGAGGCGTACGAGGTTCCGTTGAACGGCGGGGATTTTGAGGAGGCGCGGCGGAAAAACGAAGCTCTGCTCGACGAGTTCGAAAGAAAAGGCGTCGGAGAGGCGGAGGTCTTCAACGCACGCGCCTTCGCCGAGTTCTGTGAGAACCACCACGCCGTAGCCGTCGAAAACGTGTGTGAGGAACACGTCGAGGAGTTCCTGAACGACTACTACATCAGGAACGTCTGGGCGGACGAGGATGCGGAGGAGCGCGTCGAGGAGTCGTTGCGCGCTCTGCTGGAGGCGGCAGATCGGGACGACCTAGTTCAGGCGACGAAGTAGCCGTCTCCGTCGGTCTCAACGCCTATGACCGCCCAGTCGGACTCCGACGGGAGATAGCTTTCGGCATCGCGTTTTAACGCTGTCGCCTTCTCTGCACGGGTCACGAGACAGTACTTATCGGCGACGCCGGAGTCGGGGTTAGGACGCGGCGGTTCGCCGTCCGTTACAGTATAGACGCGTACTGTCTTACCGTCACGTTTGGCGCGCAACGCGTCGCCGTCGTACGTGACGGAGTAGCCGAGACGTTCGAAAACTAGACGTGCGCGCCCTTCGAGCGGCGCGCGCCCGTGGCTGACGTATGGCTTGGTAACCATTCACATGGTAATCAGCGCGATAGGTTAAAACTCTTTCCCCGGTGGGTAGGGAAGACTCGTCCGTACGATGTCTCACACGGCGCGCCGTCGGCGAAGAGCCAGTACGACCCGTCCGGTTCAGGGGCGGAATAGACGAGGTTTGAGGACGTAGTACCGCGTCCATCGCCGTGGACGCAGACGCCGAGTTCATGGTCGGCAAGCAGTGGACGCATATCGTCAAGCCAGTCGACGGGGTCGATGTTCGGGTGGGGTTCGGGGACTGCTTCGGATACACGGAGCGCCTTATCGTCGGGTTCGTCAAACGGCGAGTTGGTGACGACGCCGATACCGGGGTCGGGTTCAACGAAGCGTAGACTGCCGTCGTTGACGCCCACGAAGCAGTCGTCGGGCGAGGCTACGACGACGTTAAATCCCTCGTACTCGTGCCGGTCGTACGAGTTGCGGAGAACACGGCGCGCCTCTTCGACGGATAGGGCGCGAAGGAGTTCGTCTACGAGCGCACCGCGCGAGCGCGTTCCTCCACGCTTTCCTCCACCTTCTCCGGGGAGGTTGGAGAGTGTAACGAAGACGCCGTTGGCGTTGAACCCTATCCACGTACCGCCGGCGCGCTCGTCGCGGGGGGCGAAGACCCAGCCGTCGGTTCGTTCACGGCATCCGGGGAGGGCGTACTCGCGTCCGTAGGACTCGTCGCGGTTGGACGCGACGGCGAACCCATCGAAGACGCCGTACGCGAAGACGATTGTACACATCAGAGCGCCTCAGCGAGACGGTCTACGTCGCCCGAGGTGTTAAAGACATGGACGGACGCGCGCAGGTCGCCGTTGGGGAGCGAACGCACGACGACGCCATCTTCCTTGAGACGAGCGACGGTCTCTTCGGGCGTCGGGTCCGCGAACCGGACAAGACCGCCGCCCGTCGTGCGGTGACGGTCGCCAAGACGGTCTTCGAGACGTTCGACGAGACGCGCGATGCGTTCCTCAACGAAACCGACGCCGACGGAGCGCACCGTCTCGACCGCGGCACGCGCACCTGCGAGGACCCCAGGCGACGAGGTCGAGACCTCGAAACGTCGGGCGTCGTCGCGTAGTGTCGCGGATTCGTTGGGCGATACGGCGCTCTTGTAGCCGACGCGTGTCTGTGCCTCGACGGGTGCGTCCTCTGAGACGTACAGGAATCCCGCGCCCCACGGACCGAGTAGCCATTTGTGCGCCGGCGCGACGACGTACTCCGCGCCCCAGTCGTCTACGTCAACGCGCTCCGCACCGACCGACTGTGCGGCGTCGACGACGACCGCCGCGCCAGCGTCGTGGGCTATCTCGACGAGTTCGGGGACGGGAAGCGAGACGCCGTACCACGAGACGGAGCTTAGGCAGACGAGGGTTGCGCCGCGGACTGCGTCCTTGTACGCGTCGCGGCTGAGTGCACGCCCGTTGCCCGCGGCGGGTACGGTGCGCACGCCGACGCCGAGTACGTCGGCGAGGCGCTCCCAAGGAAGTCTACCTGCGGGATGTTCGAGTGCAGTCGTCACAACGGTGTCGTCGCTCCAGTCGAAGCAGTCGGCGACGGTGTTGACCCCGTCCGTCGTGTTTGAGGTCAGGGCGATTTGCTCCGACTGTGCTCCGACGAAAGACGCAAAGGCGGCGCGCGCCTCGTCGGCGACCGCCGCCTCGTGTCCGTACGGGTCGTCGGCGTGCGCCTCAGCGTGGGCGGTCAGTGCATCCTCCATCGCCTCGCGCACAGGGAGCGGCGACGGACCCGAAGCGCCGGTGTTGAGATAGGCGGCGTCGCGGACGACGGGAGGCATCGACGCGCGGAGTTCGTCGGCGTCCATCAGAACAGATGGTCCTCGTCGGTCCGCGCCGGACCACCGACCTCCCAGACGTGCGACTCAACACCAAGCGCTTCGACGGCGTCGGCGACCCTGTCGGCGTGTTGCGCGGTCGTGTTGAGGTACGCCGTCGCTCCGGTGTCCGTCGAAAAGTAGACCGGTACGTCTTCGTCCCGCATGTCACGTGCGAGTTCAAGAAGGGCGACGGTTTCGGGCTTCCAGTAGAACCAGTTGGCGGGTCCGGTCATCGTCGTGGCGAGGAGCGACAGGGAGTCGCGCTCGGCGAGCGAGAACGTCGCGTCGAAGTCGCCGTCTGCGATTACGCGCTCCGACTCGGCAAGAGCGCCGTGGACGTGGGCGAGACGCGCCCCGAACATATGCGACGCCGACGCCTCCTCGTGCGCCATCGCCGTATGCTTGTGTTCAGGCACGAGACCCACGACGACGCGTAGTTCGTCGCCGAAGCCGTCGTCGAGACGTTCGGCGCAACAACGCGCGTCCTCGTCGCTCGTGTACAGTCGCGCGAAGCC
>JBKHFQ010000120.1:0-4604 GCA_046540135.1 Halobacteriales archaeon | reverse complement strand
TCCCGCCTCCCCGATTTGAACGGGGGGCAAGCCGATCTACAGTCGGCTGCTCTACCAGGCTGAGCTAAGGCGGGTGAGGTACGGTAGAGAGGACGGCGACTTAACTTTTGCTAAGAGAACTCCCCGACGGTCTCGTCAAACAGGTTGCGTAACGTGTTGAGCGTGCGCTCGTCGTGTGCGTCGGGGGTGACGGCGAAGTAGCCGACGGCGTCCGCGGCGTCTATCCTGCCCGTCAGGACGTTGAGGAAACGGTATGCGGTGTTGAGGTCGGTGTACTGCAGAAGGCTCGTAACGTCGTCGAAGTAGAGGTAGACATCATCCTCGTGTAGCTCGCTGAGTACCTCGCCGATACGCATCGAGAGACCCGTCAGGTCGCCGGGGCTGTTGACCGTCCGGAGGGTATCGTAGCCGTTGTCGGCGCGTCCTTCGACGCAGACGACGTGTACGGAGTCGGCGGGTTCTCCGTTAGCCTCTTCGAGCGCTTCGATACGCCGGTCCGTCTTCGAAAGCAGGGAGACGACGACGAAGGCTGTCTCGTTGCCATCGCCGCGCTCTGCGGACGGGAGAGGGGACGGCGAGTCGGAGTCGACGAGGACGTTCGACGGTCTTACGAGCGCTGACGACGTTCGGCGGTCGTCGTCCTTCGCCTTCTCCTCCGTCTCCTTGCTCATCGTCTCCCCCTGAGCAGATCTATCTTTTCCGCGACCTCGTCGCCGAACTTCCGTAGGAGACGGCGTTCGTCGTCACCAAGGTCGCGTGGCTCGGCGTCCATTATACAGAAGGAGCCGACGCGAGCGTCCCCGATGTCGATAGGCGCTCCGGCGTAGAACCTCATGCCGAGTTCATGGAGACGGTCGCGCGCCTCGAAACGCGGGTCTTCGAGTATATCCTTGACCACCGTGACGCCCTCGTTGAGTATCCCGTAGGTGCACACCGAATCCTCGCGCGGTAGTTCCTCGACAGAAGCACCGCGGCACGAGATAAGGAGTTCACGCCGTTCTTCGACGACGCCGACGAAGCAGATGTCCGCGTCGAAGCAGTACCGCCCTATCTCGGAGATACGGTCGAACGCACCGTGCAGGTTGAGCCGTTCGACGACCTCGACCTCCGTGAGACGTTCTTCCTCGTCCTCAGGGAGCGGATACGAAAGATGGCTCCTTCCATCGACGGCGGAACGGACGACATCCGAAAGGACATCCACCCATCCCTCGTGCTTCGGCACGTGGTCGAAGACGTAGACATCGTCGAGGTTCCTGTCCGTGGCACCGACCAAGACGCAGGGGAGTTCGGTGTAAGCGCCGCAGAGGGTTTCGATTACGGCGGAGAAGTGTTCGTTGGTATCGCCCTCCGGGTCGTAGACGACGCAGTCAACCTCACCCATACCGGGGACGCCGTCGACGGCGCGGTCGGATGGGACACACCGAAGGCTAAAGACGTCCGAACCCGCGAATCCGTCGGGTATGTCCTCGCAGTTTCCGACCCAGAGGACCTCTGTCATCGTTACTTGATGGCACCGGTGCCACAAACCGTTTCCGATGAGGTTATTCGGAGCAAGTACGAAAACTGCGACATGGACTGCCGGCGCTGTGCGTCGCCGCTCGAACGCCCCGGCGACTACTGCCTCGTCTGTAAGACGCGCAACGCCGACGCCGTACTCGTCGAGATAGACGCCGAGCGCGCCGCCGTCGTCGCCGCGCTTGACGGCGAGGTCGTCTCCGAGCGCACCGTAACGACCGAACCCCACGACGAGGACCCGGAGCGCGAGGTCGCCCTACGCAACCTTGCGGGACGCGCCGCGGACGAGGTGCGGCGTAAACGCGCCGACGAGGTCTACGTCCGCGGCGACCGCGAAGCCGTCGTGCGCCTCCGCCGCGAACTCGCAGACCCTGTCACACGCGTAGCCGACGACGCGCCCCGCGAGGAAGTCTTCGCCGACGAGACCGACGCGCTCGAAGTCGTCGACGCCGACCCCGCGGACAAGATAGGCGGTAGCCACTCGACACTCATCGGCGGACGCGACGGAAGGCGCGCCGTAAGACACGTCGCGGGGCACGGACACGTCAAGAAGGTGATACCGGGACCGATAGACGCGACCGGGCGCGGTTCGCAGGACGGCTTCGGCGCGAAGGTCACACGCGCGGGCGACGACGGCAACCTGCGCCTCCTTCTCCGGGACGGTTCGAGCGTACAGGAAAACCGCGTCGTAACCACGGCAAGGGACCGCGAGACAGGCGAGCGCATCCGCGAGGAACTCAACGCAGTCCTGTCGGACGCAGGCTTCGTGTAAGACAGGGCGTCGCCAAACGACGCTAAGCGTGTTACACACCGGTCTACGCCCAGCGAGACGAGGTATGTTTGCGACCGTTCGTAAACAAAAACAGGACAAATCCTCATTCTGTTGCCGTTTGGCAGACCCGATACGCCGGTTAGAGGCGACGAGCGTCAAACACGTACGCCGTTCGTATGACAACCTACAGAAAGCTTATAACCCTGTCACACGCAGTACGTGGTAATGGGTCGTATAAACGTCCGCGTGGATGAAGACCTGCTTGAGGAGGTCGATTCGCAGGGCGACGTACGTAGCGATGTAGTCCGCGACGCCCTCAAGCAGTACCTGGGTAAGGAGGACGTAAGACACGACGAAGACGAGCTCGCGGATGTCGTCGAAGGTGTAGTCGACAGGAAGATAGAGAACGATATCTACCCGCGCCTCGGCAAGATATACGACAGACTCGAAGAGGGCGAGGGTGACAACGGTGCGGTTATCAGCGTCAAGGCGGAGGTGGACGACGATATCCGCGAGTTCTACGACGGGTATACGCGCGCGTTTGAGACCTCGATCGGTGAGATAGCCGCAGAACTACTCGAAGAGCACGCGCGCGAGAAGTCGGACGAACTCCGCGAGGTGTCGCCGACAGACCCGTCGTGGACGGTGGAAGGTGAGCAAGAATGAGAGACTCAAAGATAACGTTCCGCGTCAGCGACGACCTTCTTGAACGCGTCGACCGTATAGACGAGTCGCGGTCGGAGATAATGCGCGATGCGCTACGCACCTACCTCGAAGGAGAACGCGAGAGTAACGAGCGTCGTGAACCGTCGCGTAATACACGTCCGACGCTCGACACCGTCCTGCGCAATATGGTCGAAAAAGTCGTAGAAGAGGCGGTAGACGAACGTCTCGGTGCGAGGGGTGGACAAGGCGCGCGCGACGGCGTCAACGTGACGGTCAACGTGCCGGAGACGCGTCGAGGTGGTGAAAGACAGGAGGTCGACGAAGGTGTGGAAAGTCACACGGACGACGAGGAAGGCGCGCGTAAGACGTGCCCGCAGTGCGGCGAGGTAGTTGACGAGGAACACGTCCACTGCCCCAACTGCGGCGCGAAGGCGTCGGGTCGCGTCTTCTGCGACTGCGGTGACGAAGTGCGCACGGACTGGAGCTTCTGTCCGTCGTGTGGGCGACGCACGCCAACGAGCCACGCTCTGAGCAACGAGTAAGACGAAAATATGTCCGACATGCATATTTTACGTATTCTGTCCTCGCGTTCTCGACGTTTTGTCATACGTTTCACCCAAAGATTTATTATCCCCGCATCTTAACAGGTTATCTGTAAGACAAACGTCTTACAACGCGTGTGACACTGGGTCAAGTCACGCGTACGAAAGCTCAATACTGACCCGGGAGCCTCAAGGTGGTACGTATGGAAAGGGTAACACTACGCATACCGGAACAGCAAGTAAAGGCGGTAGAAGCGCTCGTTGAAGAAGGCGAGTTCCCTAACAGGAGCGAAGCCATCCGTGCGGCGGTCCGGACGATGGTGACGGAGAAGGACGGTCACGAGAAGCTCAAGGAGAACAGGCGCATAGCGAGGGTTTAGGATGGAGGACATCGTACAGGACGCGCTCGAAAACGACGAACGCGAGAAGCAGGCGACTGCGGACGCCGACGACTTCGGCGACCCCAACATCGTCATCGTCGGATGTGGCGGTGCGGGTAACAACACCGTCAACCGTCTGTACAACATCGGTGTCGAGGGCGCTGAAACAATCGCCGTCAACACCGACAAGCAGCACCTCCAGATGATAGAGGCGGATACGAAGATACTCGTCGGCAAGTCGCTCACGAGCGGTCTGGGCGCGGGCGGCGACCCTTCGATGGGCAAGCGCGCGACAGAGATGGCGCGCGGCACTCTCAAGGACATACTCGAAGGCGTCGACCTGTGTTTCGTCACGGCAGGCATGGGCGGCGGGACCGGGACGGGTGCCGCGCCCGTCGTCTCGAAGATCGCCAAGGAGCAGGGCGGTATCGTCGTCGGCATGGTGAGCATGCCGTTCGACGTCGAACGCGCGCGGACCGACAAGGCACACGAGGGTCTCGAAAACCTCCGTTCGGAGGCGGACTCGACCATCGTTCTCGACAACAACCGCCTGCTCGACTACGTCCCCAACCTGCCTATCAGCAAGGCTTTCTCGGTGATGGACCAGATCATCGCCGAGACGGTGAAGGGGATAAGCGAGACGATCACGCAGCCCTCGCTGATAAACCTCGACTACGCCGACATGACGACCATCATGAACCAAGGCGGCGTCGCGGTCATGCTCGTCGG
>JBKHFQ010000119.1:0-4614 GCA_046540135.1 Halobacteriales archaeon | reverse complement strand
GTCGCGCGGGTTGGCGAGGTCAAGGACGACAAGGTCGTGCCCGCGGAGGTCGGCTCCGTCGAAGATTAGGTGCGGCGCGCCCGTCGCGGTCACGACCACATCCGTCTCGTCGAGTTGCGACGTAATCTCCCCGAAACGTACGGGTTCGCCGCCTATCTCTTCGGCGAGACGCGTCGCCGTATCGTAGGTCCTGTTTGCGACTAGTATCTCGTCGTATCCTGCGTCGCGGTCTGCGAGCGACCGAGCGACGAGTTCCCCCATCTCGCCGGCACCGATGACAACGACACGTACGCCGTCGAGGCTTCCGAGACGTTTCCGCGCCGCCTCAACCGCCGCGCTACCCATCGAGGCGTTCCCCTCGTTTATCGTCGTCTCCGTCCGGGCGCGCTCGCCGACGTGTAACGCCTTCAGGACGGCGGTTTCGAGAGCGCCGTCAAGAGCGCCCTCTTCCGCCGCGTCGTGGTAGGCGTCGCGCATCTGCCCGAGTATCTCGTCCTCACCGACGACCATGCTCTCAAGACCCGACGCGAGACGCATGAGATGTCGCACGGAGTCCGCGTGCCCGGCGTACCTCTCGGTGCCTTCACGTACGCCGATATCCTCGGCGAGTTCACGGAGGGTATCCCGCCCCGCTCCTGAGACGTAGAACTCGGCGCGGTTACACGTCTGGAGGACGTAAGCCTCGTCGGCACCCGCCTCGCGGAGACGGTCGCGTAGCTCGCCCGCCGAAGGCTTACAGAGTTGCTCCAGATCGTTCAGTTCGGCGCGTTTGTGGGTAACCAGAAGAGCTTCTATCTCCTGCATAGATAACACCGTTTCAGAGGACACGGTAAAGAGAACGACCTTCCTCCGCCTCCCTCTATCATACACGAATATTACCTTCGTCGGAGTTTAAATCTGTCGAAGGCACCGAGTCGGCTAAGGAAGGCTTTAATACCCAAGCGTTCGCCCATACCGGCGTATGAAGCCCCGTCTCCTCGACCTGCTGGAGCCGCCCGACTTCGTGTCCCTGATGAACGCGGGGTTCGGCTTTATCGCGTTAATCGCCGTCGCGTACGACGACTTCGCGGTCGCGGCGGGGATGGTTCTCGTCGGAGCTATCGCGGACGGTCTCGACGGAATCATCGCGAGGCGTACGTCGTCGGGCGAACTTGGCGTCGATATCGACTCGCTCAGCGACATCGTCTCCTTCGGGATTGCACCCGCGTTCCTCGCACACTACGTCGCGCGCGAGACCTCGCTCCTTCTATCACTCGTCCCCATCGTCTACGTCCTCGCCGCGCTCGTCCGTCTCGCAGGATACAACGTCCGTGACGTTGACTCGCGCGGCTTCACAGGCGTTCCGTCAACCTTCGCGGGCGTCTTCGTTGTCGTCCTGTTCCTCTCCGGACTGCCTGAACTTATCGGCGCGGAGGGTCTCGTGCTCGTTACCGCCACGGTCATACTCGCGTACATGATGCTGGTCGAGATAAGCTATCCGGAGATACGCGACCGCCACGCGGTCGTCGCGGGTGCGGTAGTCGCTCTCACCGTCGTTTTCCCTATCGCGTACGACGCCGTGCTCGCAAAGTTACTCCTCGTTGCGCTTCTCGGATACATCGTCCTCGCGCCGCGTTACTACGCAGGACCCAAAAAGTAGCGCGTCTCGCAGACCGGTCTCAGATGACGCGGTTCTGCAGGTAGTCGAGGTGCTTGGCGTTGTAGACTATCTTCACGTCGCCCTCAGGCGTACCGATGCAGGTGAGGCGAACGTCACGGTCGTCAACCTCCTCGTCGCTCAGAATCTGTTGCATGTCCATGTCCATCTCGCCGTCGACGATGATGCCCGCGCAGTTGGCGCACGCACCGGCGCGGCACGAGAAGGGCCAGTCGTAGCCCTCGCGCTCCGCGGCTTCGAGTATGTACTCGCCCTCGTATACTTCAAGTTCGCCGTAGTCCTCGTCGTCAAGGTCCATATCCGCCGCCTTGTCAAAGTTCTCTTCGTCGTATATGTCCCATCCGTTGTCTTCCACAACGTCGTAGTTCAGGTATTCTACCGTCGGCATGGTCCAACTTCAACCCGTGGGGGCTTAGAACTTTCCGTTCATTTCGGGTCTAACCAACTATCATCAAGAAGACTTTTGACCGCTGGCGCGCTACGCCGGGTATGCTCTGGACGGCGAAACACGCGCCCGACGGCTTCGCCGACCTGCCACAGGACGAGGTTGCGCGGGTCCTGCCGAGCGCCGCCGAGTCGGGTCTAAACGTCGTCCTCCACGGACCGAAGGGGGCAGGTAAGACCGCGGCGGCGCGCCTGTTCGGCGACGACCCTTACGTCCTGAATGCGTCCGACTTCTTCGGTATGACCAAGAGCGAAATCGCAGACGACCCGCGTTTCCGTGGCTTCATCACCGCCAAACGGAAACGCGAGATGTCGAAGGCGGACATGATAAACCACGTCCTCAAGGAGGTCGCCTCGCACTCGTCGGTCGGTGAAGGACGCCGTACCGTCGTCATCGACAACGCAGAGGAAACGCGCCGCGACTTCCAGCAGGCGCTCCGACGTGTCGTCGAACGTTTCTCCGAGCAGTGCAGGTTCGTTCTCACCACGCGGTCGCTGTCGGCGCTAATCCCCGCGATACGTTCGCGCGCGCTTCCCGTCGCGGTTAGACAGGCAACCAAGGACGAACGCGTCGAGGCGCTTGAACGCGTCGTCGAACGTGAGGGGGTCAAGTCGGACGATGCGGGCGTCGAGTTCGTCGCGGAAGAAGCCGAAACCCTGCGCGAATCCGTCCTCCTCCTCCAGACCGTCGCGGCGCGCGGACCCGTCACGATGGACGCCGTCCTCGAAACCTCCGACGAGGTCGAAGACGACCGAGCGCCTGAGGTTCTCCAAAAGGCACGCGAGGGCGACTTCGACGAAGCGGTCGAAGTGCTCGACGACATGATTATCGAGGGGGGATGGTCAGGCGGAGACATCCTCAGGCGCGTGCTTGAGGAGACCGACAACCCCTACGAGGTCGTTGCAGTCGGGGAAACCGACCACGCTCTCGACGAAGGTGCCAACGACAGGATACATCTCGAAAGGCTCGTAGCCGAGATTGCGGCAGGTTGATAGCTTCGTGACGGGATACTTATCCGGATTTCTTCGGTTCTGATTTATGACAATATACCGCCAAATTAAATACACACGGTTGTCTACAGTTAAATGATATATGAGCACAAGCTTAACCGGCATAGACGGCGACGAAATGGTGCACAAGTCGATGGAGGAAAGCGGCGGAGAACTACGTCTACTACAGGTCTCACCCGCCGTGCTAAGCAGGTACGTCAAGGTACTTAGCGAGGACGACGGCGAGGTCGATACTGTACGCGCGCTCGTGGGCGAGGATGCTCTAAAGGAAGTCATGGGCGACTTCCTGGTTGCGAGCGCCGCGAGCGACCTCATCGAGCAAGGGAAGCTCGAACTCCTGTCGACCTCCGATGACTCGCGGCGTTCGCTCGTTCTTGTCGGCGGTTCCGAGGTTATGAGCTTCGTCGACGTTGGCGGAGAGATAGGCGCGGTTTCGACCGACGACGAGGAGATAGTAAGCCGTGGCTCCGACATGTTCGAGTCCATGTGGGAGAACGGCGACGAGTTCAGGATACGGACGCCCCCCGCTTCGCGCGTACGCGAGACGCTCCGCGAAGAGATAGGCGAGGAAACCCAAGAGGACTTCGAAGAAATACTCGACCTGCTCGAAACCGCAAAGGGAGACGGCGACGGTCTCGACGAGATTACCGTCGCGCTACTCGCCGCGGCGCGTAACGAGGTACTCCTCTACGACATCTCCAAATGGGGCGAGGACTCCGGAGTCGCGTCGAAGGCAACCTTCTCGCGCAAGAAGACCGAACTGGAAGACAGCGGACTTATAGATACCGAGAACGTCCCCATCGATATAGGACGCCCACGCCTCCGTCTCAAGTTCTCCGACGAGTCGCTCCACGACGCCCCCCTCGGTGACATAGTCGAAGCCGCGAAGAACGCAACGGAATAACGGGTAGCTGTTCTACCGCTTAGGTTTCTCGGCTCGGTCCGTCGACAGATGTCCTGAGGTTCGTGTAGCAGGATGGATGCCCGCTTCATAAACTACATTTCGCTATAGAGAAACCGGCGTCGACTGAGAGGTTGGTTTCAACGGGACCTTCGTATCGACGTGACGGGAAGCATGTGGTCTGCGTCATCCGTCTTTCCGGTTCGGTCTTCACGGAGGTTCGAGGACCTCGGCATGAACAAGCGAGGTTGGGTATGAGGATGGGTTCCAGGCGAAAGGGGTTATACCGATCAGGTTGGTCACCAGACTGCGGTCCGGAAACGTGGGGTTCGGTACTACAGTCTTTGTAGCGTTGGCTTACTTCGCCGGTCTGCAAAACAATCCTCCTGAGGACACGCGTTACGCCCATCACCGCGTGTAGAGAACCCCGCAGACGCTCGGAGAAGATATAGCGATATATGGTACATAATAGCCGCGTCTCGCAGACAGCAGACGGATTTCTACACGACGACGTAAACGGCGAGGAGGAGTACAGCAAAACCGAGGGCGAGGGAGCCGTAAAAGAAAGACGGACGCGTCCTACGCGTAGTTCTATAAACCA
>JBKHFQ010000118.1:0-4616 GCA_046540135.1 Halobacteriales archaeon | reverse complement strand
CTCCTAGGATGTATGCGGCAACTGCTATCCATTTTTTCATCGTGTTCTACAGGTATGTGGACCATCGAAGTGTTGGTTGTGCGCTGTGCTGTCATTCTCCGTGTTGTGGTATACCTTGATGTTCAAATCTGCCATGGATACCACATAGACGAACAAACATAAAATGTTTTTGTCAAAAAATATATGCGCCCAGTACGCTACTGATGTCGTATGTTACGCAGAAGCTTTGCAAAAATGTTGGGTGGCTTAGGTTTTCGAGCCAAATCTTAAACCCAGCATCAGCAAAAAGCGAAGATGATAGCCAGAGGGTCGCTACTCACAAAGAAGGTCGCTACTCACAAAGACAAAGATAAGTCGGATAGAACGGAGAGGTACAGAGCCGACGCGGAAACTGACTACAACCCGACCCCGTATTATGTAGTTCAACTTGTTGAGAAAGAATCTCCAGTAAAAGAAGTCTCAAAGAGTATAGAAGAGAAAGATAGCCGCATAGAGTCGCTAATCGAAGATAGCAAGGCTACTACGGAAGGTAAGAGCGCAGTCCTACCTGAGGAAGTGAACGATGCTAGTGGTTCAATTGAATACAGAGGGACAGTATACGAGCCAATGATTATCGAAACAGGGGACGTGCCAGAGAAGATGGCGAGGGACATCGTTGAGAGAGTGAATTCAGGTGAGTACGGAGTATAGCAGGAAGTACTGACTCTATCGAACTGCGATGAAACAATCAGTAAAGCGGCACTGAGGGATAGTTGTGTCTCCACTACGACACCGACGGTGTCAGTCTCGTAGTTGCAACCCCTTTTCGACGCCTAACTCAGATGTACTCCTCTTCGAGCGTCCATCCGAGGGCGCGTTTGTAGTACGTGAACATCTCGCGCACGCCCTCGTGGCGCATGTTCTCGTCTTCTAACTGTTCCTTGAGAAACTCGTACTGCTCGCGTATCTCTTCCTCGTCGCGCATACGTCACGTACGCGGGCGCGACGTTCAAGCCTTACGTCTTGACCTCTATATCGCCACTCTCTCCGACCGCGGCGTCTCGGTCAGTCCGTTCGAGCGCGAAGTAGGTCATGAAGCTGTAGCCGCCGCTGAACTTGACGTTCGAGGTGCCGAGGAAAAGTCCGTCGTCGACCTCCTTGAGGTCGTCGCGTATACGGCGCACACCGGGCGGATTCTCCGGCTGGTCGTAGTCAAAGATTAGGACGGCATCGTCGTCGTTCGGCATGAGAGACGTGGCTATACGAGTCTCGAACTCGAAGCCGTGGTGTTCGAGGGGTCCGTAGCCGAAACGGTTCGCTCCCGTTCCTCGCTCAACATGCTTCCCTTTCCACGGTAGGAGCGGCGTGTTGACCGCCTCGCGTACCGCCTAGGCGCTTAGCGGACCACGCCCCGCGAGTACGCGCCCCTCTGTCTCACCGTCAAGAGCGTTTTCGTCTGGCGTTTCGCCGCCAAGAAACAGTTCGTCAAGCTCTTCCTTCGACTTGTTTACAAGGTCGTCTGCCGTCAGCATATCCGTCGTTTTGCGGACAACGCATTTATAGATTGCACCGCACATAACCGGTTCCGACACGGCAGGAAGTATTAACCTCGCGCGCCGCGTCGGTTCGGTATGACCGACATGAGCTTTCTCGCCGACGCCGTCGAACCGTCGAAGGTCAAGCTCGGTGAGGGCGAACGCGGCAGACATGCGAACGACTGGGCGACGGAGGGGCGTGTCGAGGCGAACCCCGATGCTGTCGTCTACCCGACGACCACCGACGATGTCTCACGCGTACTGGCGGCGTGCGACGAACGCGGCGTGCCCGTCACGCCGTACGCCGCGGCGACAGGACTGGAGGGGAACGCCGTGCCCGTACGCGGCGGCGTCTCGCTCGACATGACCGAGATGGACTCCGTTATCGACGTACGTCCTGACGACTTTCAGGTGGATGTTGAACCCGGCGTCTACGGAAGCGCTGTGAACGAGGCTGTCGACTCTGAGGGGATGTTCTTTCCACCCCTGCCTTCGTCAGGGAGCATATCGACCATCGGCGGCATGGTGGCGAACGACGCGGGCGGGATGGGGACGGTGAGGTACGGAAAGGTCGGCGACTGGATTGACGAACTGGAGGTCGTACTTGCCGACGGTAGCGTCGTCGAGTTCGGGAGCAAGGCGAAGAAGACGTCGAGCGGTTACAGGATGCGCGACCTCATCGTCGGGAGCGAAGGTACGCTCGGCGTCGTGACGCGCGCGACGTTACGCCTCAAAGGGATACCGGAGCAACGCCGCGGCGGACGCGCTACCTTCCCGTCGCTTGACGACGCCGCGAGCGCTGTATTCGACGCCGTCCGTTCGGAGGTCGACGTTGCGAAGATAGAGCTTGTAGACGCCACAGCGGCGAGTATGGCGAACGACTACCTCGGCACCGACCTTCCCGACGCCCCGATGGTCTTCGTCGAGTTCCACGCCAACCACGGCGTCGAACGCGAGGTTGAGTTCGCGCGGTCGGTCTTTGAGGCGCACAACGTCGAGTCGTTCGAGGTGGGCGAGGGCGACGAGGCAGACGAACTCTGGGAACTCCGCCGCGAACTCGGCGTCGCGATAAGGTCCGCCAACCCGTCGCTCGAACCCGTGCACGCGGGCGATATCGCCGTTCCGTTGAGCGAGTACCCCGCGACTGTGAGATATATCAAGGAGGTCTCGGAGGAGTATGGTCTACCTATACCGTGCTTCGGGCACGCGGGCGACGGAAACATACACTACCTCGTCTTGGTTGAGAAGGAGAACGACGAGGCGATGACCGAAGGCGTCGATGTCTACGAAGAGATAGTGGAGTACGCCCTCGATGTTGGCGGCACGTGTACGGCGGAACACGGTATCGGTCTCGGTAAACGCAAGTTCATGGAGCGCGAACACGGCGAGGACGGCGTCGCGGCGATGCGTGCGGTCAAGGATGCACTCGACCCCAACGGGACGTTGAATCCGGGGAAGGTATTCCCCGACGACGGCGAAGACCTCTTGAGATAACCGTCAGTCGTGTACGGCTACATCGAGGACGCTGACCCCCCCATCCGCGGCTTCGCGTAGGGCATCGTGTAGAGCATCCTCGTCCTCGACGCGCGTCGCCTCCGCTCCGTAAGCGCGTGCGCTGTCTACGACGCTCGCCGCCGGTTCGAACCGCGTCGCAGTGTACGCGTGGTCGCCTTCGCCGAACAGTTCGTCGGTGTTGTCGCGCAGAATCGTGTAGCCGTCGTTGTTGGGGACGACGAACGTCACATCGAGTCCTTCGCGCACAGCGGTGTAGACCGACTGTGGGTAGTAGAAGTAAGAGCCGTCACCGATGAATCCGACGACACGGCGGTCGTTTCCCGCGTCGCGGTGTGCGAGCGCCGCACCGACAGTCGCGGGTGCGCCGTAGCCGAGACCGCCGCCTTTGTTGGCGAGGTAGTCTCCTTCCTCAAACGGATACCGTGTCAGAAGCGCGTACTTGCTCGTCACGCCTTCGTCGACCACGTACGCGTCGGCGAGTTCGTCGCGCATAGCGTCGACGAGCGCCGCCTTTGAGGGGCGCGACGAGTCGCTCTCGTCCTCGCCCATCGACCGCACCATAGGAGCGAGAGACTCCTTCGTCTCGCGTACGTTTTCGACGCGCTCGTCGCGTACTTCGTCGCCGAGTTCATCGTCGAGACGGTCCGCAAGACGCCGGCAGATGCGCGCCGAATCGCCGAGCACCGCAACGTCGGCGGGCGCGTTCTTGCCGAGCTCGCGTCCAGAGTCACCGATGTGCAGGAGCGTCGCGTCGTTCGGCACGAGGGGCGTCTCGTTCTTCCACAGCGTCGCGTTCGACGAGCATCCGACGAAGACTACCGTGTCCGTCCGCAGGAAGGTCGAGACGATACCGTCGTCGGGCGGTAGGAACGAGACAAACTGGTCGTGCTCGGTCGGGAAGTTGGTCTCCGACGCAAATATCTCAGCGTGGACGCGCGCACCCGCTGTTTCGGCGAGAGCAACGGCGTCCTCAACGCCGCCCGAGCGTGCCACTCCGTCGCCCACAACCATCACGGGCGCGTCCGCGTCAACGAGAGCTTCGGTCACTCTGTCGACCGCGTCCGGGTCACCTTCACCAGCATCGGGGATACCGCCGAGGCGTTCGGGTTTTGCGTCCGTCTCCGTCGTCATGGTGTCCATAGGAAGTGCTACGAAGACGGGACCTGTCGGCGGCGTGAGCGCCTCGCGAAACGCGCGTCTGAGGACGGATGGCAGGGCGCCGACATCCTTCACCTCCGCCGCGAACTTGACGTACGGACGCGCCGTCTCGACGAGCGGACCGTTCAGGACGGGTTCCTCTTGCTGGAAGTCGGTCGCATGCGTCACTGCGGTCACGACTAGAGGTACGCCCGACCGCGCCGCGTTGTAGACGTTCCCGAGCCCGTGTGCGAAACCCGGGGCTACGTGGAGGTTGACGACGCCGACGGGTAACGGTTCGTCGAGATGGCGCGCTGTACTTGCGTACCCTGCCGCCGCTCCAACCGCCACGTCCTCGTGCAGACCGAGGACGTACTCAACATCGCCGTCACCAAGCGCCTCCGTGATAGGAAGCTCCGTGGTTCCCGGGTTGCCGAAGACGCGCCGGAC
>JBKHFQ010000117.1:0-4621 GCA_046540135.1 Halobacteriales archaeon | reverse complement strand
ACCTCGAAATGTACGGCGATATCATAGAGACGCTACGCGACCACATCGCTCTCGTGCAAGACCTCGGCGACCACTCGACGGCGGAGATCCTCCGCGAGAACCTCGTGCAGGTCGAGGAGGACGCTCACCACATCGAACACTACCTCGAAGACGACTCGCTCAAGAAGTAGGGCAGGCAACCACCGCCGCGTAGTTCACGCCGAGTATAGAACAAAGAAACCGAGCGCAGTTTTCTTACGATGCTGTTCTCTCGGACCGTCTCAGTCAAGTATCTCCGCTGTCTCGTCTGTCGATATCCAGCCGTCGGGGTTGCCTTGTTCGACGAAGACGGTCCGTCCGGGCTTCGTCGAGTAGCTTCTGATACTGTTTAGCGTCCCAAGACAGGCGTCGGGTAGCTCTTCCTCGTCGAACTCTTCCTCGCTCTCGGCTGACATACACGATGTTAGGGGTACCTAAAAGAAAAAGCTTTGCGAATCGACGCCGCGTTTTCAGCGTGGACTACAAGAGACGTGCCGACGAGGAAGGCTACCGTGCGCGGTCGGCGTACAAGCTTAGACAGATAGACGACGAGTTCGGTGTCCTGTCGCCGGGCGACACGGTCGTCGACATCGGTGCGTCGCCCGGCAGTTGGTCGCAGGTTGCGGCGGAGCGTGTCGGCGACGAAGGGGGCGTAGTAGGCGTCGACCTCGCGCCCGTCGAGGGGTTCGAAGAAGACGAGGCGGGCGGCGGCTCGGGCGCGGACATCGAGTTCCTCCGCGGAGATATCACCGAAGAAGAAACGAAGGAAAGTATCGAGGAAGCCGTCGACGGTAGCGCCGACGCCGTCGTGAGCGACGCTTCGCCCGACATCTCCGGCGAATGGACGCTTGACCACGCGCGGTCGGTCCATCTCGCGCGTAACGCCCTCGACGTAGCGCGGCGTCTCCTCGCACCCGGTGGCTACTTCGTCGTCAAGGTATTTCAGGGCGACACGACGAACGAGTTCCGCGACGAGGTTGACGCCGCCTTCGAGGACGTGGCGACCTACTCACCCGACGCCTCGCGCGACGAGAGTTCGGAGGTCTACGTCCTCGGACTCGGACGTGTCGACGCTCCCGTGAGCGAGGGCGACGTTATCGAGGCGGAGGTGGTCGACGAGGGTGACGAGGGCGACGGCATCGTACGCGTCGAAGGTTACGTCCTCTTCGTCGAGGACGCCGAGGAAGGCGAGACAGTCGAGGCGCGCGTCACCAAGGTAGCGCCGCGGTTCGGACGCGCGGAAAGACTACCGTGAACCTTTTGACGCGCCGCTCCGACACCGTACCATGTACTGTCCGTCGTGTGGTGAAGAGGTCGCGGAGGACAGCAGGTACTGTAGCCGGTGTGGCGAGAGTCTCAGCGGAGACAGGTTCGAAACCCGGTCCTCCGGCGGATCGGGTTGGGACACGGGGACGGACGTAGACGACGCCGGCACCTCCACACCTACCACATCGGTCGAGTCGGGCGATACGACGATGGCGACGTTGACGCACATCCTAGCGTTGTTTACGTGGGTACTCGGACCCGTTATCGTCTACATAGTCGCCGAGGACGACTTCGTCAAGGAGAACGCGAAGAACGCAATCAACTGGCAGATAATCTACCTTGTCTACCTAATTGTCTCATTCGTACTCATACTCGTCGTCGTCGGACTGCTAGCCATCGTCCTACTCGGCGTACTTGACTTCGTATTCTGCGTCGTAGCCGCTGTCAAGGCGTCCGACGGCGAGGCTTGGAAGTATCCGTTCACCCCTGATATACTCTGAACTCCTCAGACGAGTATGTCGAGTCTGTCCGACTCCTTCGCGTTGTACAGTATCTTGGCGTCCGTCTTGGCGAGACCTATGCACGTCAGCCTGAAGCCGTCGTCGACCTCGTCGGCGCTGAGTATCGGCGGAACATCCATCTCAACCTCGCCCTCGACGACGACCGCCGCGCACGTCGCGCACGTCCCGGCGCGGCACTCATGGTGCCACGCGTACCCCTCACGCTCCGCCGCGTCAAGTATGTATTCGTCGTTCTCTACCTCAAACTGTCCGTGGTCTTTCTCCGGCAGGTCGGCGTCGCGAGCCTTCTCGAAAGCATCGGCATCAACGCTCCAGCCGTTCTCCTCGACAACCTCGTAGTTGAGGTACTCTACGGTCGGCATACCTGCGAAACGTCCGTCGGGACAAAGAGTCTGTCGGGGTACAGGCGCAAGTACTTTGTCGGAGAAAGACCTTCACCGCAACATGACATACAGGAGGAGTAGCAGTTGTTAGAGGCACCGCCGTACGTACGAGGCGCTCTCGGCAACTACCTTGCCGATCCGGTCTTCACCGTTGTCGTCTTTTTTGCCGTCTTTGTCGGTCTGTATATTGTCGGTCGTTCGACGGTAGAGCCTATCGTGAGACGTGCACTTGACAGGAAAGGGGTCGACAGACACGCACGTCGCCCTCTGATGCGTATAACGCGTTTCCTCGTAGTCTTCGTCGCCTTCGGTGCGGCGTTCGCCGCCGCAGGCTTCGGTAGCATACTCACGTCGCTCGCAACCATCGCCGCCGCTGCGACGCTCGCCATCGGTCTTGCAACACAGAACGTCATACGCAACTTCGTCAGCGGAGTCTTCATCTACACCGAACGTCCGTTCAAGATAGACGACTGGATAGAGTGGGAGAACGGAACGTACTCGGGAATCGTCGAGGACATATCGCTCCGCGTTACACGCGTGCGGACCTTCGACAACGAACTCCTGACCGTCCCTAACTCGTCGCTCACCGAGAACGTCGTCAAAAACCCCGTCGAAGGTAACCGTCTCAGGCTCAAGTTCGTCTTCGGTATAGGGTACGACGACGACATCGAACGCGCCACCGAAATCATCGTCGAGGAGGCAGAGGAACACGACGGCATCATGGACGACCCTGCGCCGTCCGTCCGAGTAACCGAACTCGCCGATTCGTACGTGGGTCTACAGTCGCGTATCTGGATTTTGAATCCGTCGCGCGCCGACTTCGTAAAGGTGCGTTCGGAGTACGTCGAGAACGTCAAGAACCGTTTCGACGACGAGGGTATCGAAATCCCGTTCCCACAGCGCGACCTGTCGGGCGTCGTCGAGACGCGGATGGAGGGCGGAGAAAGGGCGGACGGCGAATGAGCCTTGCCGTCGTAAACGGACGCGTACTCCATGCCGCGACGCGCGAACCCGAGGATATCGAACTACGTGTCGAAAGCGGTGTCGTCACACGCGTCGCCGAGAGCGTGCGCGACGAGACTGTCGACCGCACCGTGGACGCCGACGGAGCGCTCGTCCTACCGGGTGCCGTCGACGTACACGTACATTTCCGCGAACCCGGCGCGACCCATAAGGAGGACTGGCGCTCGGGTTCGCGCTCCGCGGCGGCGGGGGGCGTGACGACCGTCGTTGACCAGCCGAATACCCAACCGCCGACGGTCGACGGCGCGGCTTTCGACGAGAAACGCGAACTCGCCGAGCGTGCCGTCGTCGACCACGGAATTAACGCCGGCGTGACGCCCGACTGGCGCCCCGACGAACTGTTCGACCGCCCCGTCGCGGCGTACGGCGAGGTCTTCATGGCAGACTCGACGGGCGATATGGGCGTCGACGCGTCGTTGTTCGAGCGTGCGGTCCGGCGTGTCGGCGGACACGGCGAACTCGTCACCGTCCACGCCGAGGACTCCGACGAGTTCGTTGAGGTAGACCTCGACACGGACGACGCCGACGTATGGTCGCGTCACCGTCCTGCCGAGGCAGAAATCGCGGCGGTCGAGCGAGCAGTTGAGGTCGCCGACGAAGCCGTCCATTTCGCGCATATCTCGCATCCGCGGTCGGTCGATATCATCGACGAGACGCGCCACACCTGCGAGGTCACGCCGCACCACCTCCTGCTTTCGCGCGACGACCTCGAGTCGCTCGGCACGCACGGCAAGATGAACCCGCCGTTGCGCTCCGAGAACGCGCGTCAACGCCTGTTTGACCGTCTCGTTGACGGTGCGGTTGACTGCGTCGCCACCGACCACGCGCCGCACACACGCGACGAGAAGGACGCGCCTGTATGCGACGCTCCTTCGGGAGTTCCGGGCGTCGAGACGGTCTACCCGCTTCTTCTCGCGCTTGCACTCGACGGAGAACTTCCGTTGTCGCGCGCCGTCGAACTCGTTGCCGAAGCACCGGCGCGTGTCTTCGGTTTCGACGACAAAGGCGGTATACGCGAAGGAAACGACGCCGACCTCGTTCTGGTGGACGAGACGTTCGAGGAGGTACGCCCCGAAAGCCTCCACACACGTTGCGACTGGACGCCCTTCGAAGGCTTTGACGCCGTCTTTCCGCGGACCGTCCTACGGCGCGGCGAGGTCGTGTACGACCGCTCCGGTGACGAGGAAAGCTTCGCGGACGGCGGCGGACGCCTCGTTTCTTAGCTACACCACGCTGTTCCTGAGCGTTCCCACGCCCCCGTACGTAATCTCGACGCTGTCGCCGCGTTCCAACCGTCCGGGGTTCGCGGGGCTACCGAACGCGATAACGTCGCCCTCGCGCAGTGTGAACCGCTCCGACATGAACGAGACGAGTTCCTCCGCGCCGAAAAGCATCATGTCGGTGTTGGCG
>JBKHFQ010000116.1:0-4662 GCA_046540135.1 Halobacteriales archaeon | reverse complement strand
CACGTCCTTCAGAGCGTAGTTGAGGTCGCGTGTAACGTCCTCCATCTCGTAGAACGGCGCGCGGGACGGCATACGGCTGAACCTATGGTAACGTGCCTCGGGGTCGTCCGCAACTTCGTCGAGCAAAGAGAAGACGGCGCGCTCGACGGCGACCCCACTCGCCATTCCGTCGGCGTCGGCGTGGTGGCGGACGACGACCGGACGGTCCTTCAGAACGGCGCGGCGTACACCGAACGCGATACGTCGGAGGCGCGGGTAGAGTTCATGAAGAATCTCGGAGTCGACGAGAGGTTCGAGTTCGGGGGGTTCGGCGCGTTCGTCGAGCGCCTCCGAAAGTCGGTTCTGTACCTCGTCCGCCTCTTCGTCTTCGAGGACCTCGAGTTCGTCGGTCTCGACCT
The DNA here is from genome assembly GCA_046540135.1 of Halobacteriales archaeon. Classification (GTDB taxonomy): domain Archaea; phylum Halobacteriota; class Halobacteria; order Halobacteriales; family Halorutilaceae; genus Halorutilus. The sequence continues at coordinate 4,264 of JBKHFQ010000116.1, read as the reverse complement.
GAAGTTCGTCGTTACGTGTCTCTACCTCGCCGCGTACGCGTACAGCGTCGCCTTCGTCCGCTTCGGGGTACGCGCGCTCGCCCGCCCCCACGAACGCGGCGCAGTCGACGTTGCCCGTGCCGTCGCCGACCGTGAATATCGTGGGTCCGCTCGTCTGTCGGACGGAAAGTATCTCCCCCTCAACGGTAACGTCGTCGCCCTCGACGAGTTCTCCGACAGGTGTCCTCTTCTCCTCTTCGCCCTCGTCTTCCTCACCGACGTATATCTCGTCGTAGTCGTGCATATGCACCGGGGTGAGCGACAGGTTGCCGTCGTCACGCACCTCCTCGACGCGTACCTTTGTCTCCTCGCCTACTTCGAGCGGCGAGGCGAGGTTCGACTCGTGTATCAGACCACTCACGGAGTCGTTGAGGCTGACGAAGACGCCGTAGTCGGCGGTTCCGTTGACGTATCCGGCGTAAGCGTTTCCTTCTTCTACGTCTTCGAGACCGCACGAGTCGTCGAGGTGGTAAAGTACAGGTCCTTCGGGTTCGTCTCTTTCTTCCATCATCGGCGTACCCTATGGACGCGCCTCTAATCCGTGTTTGGGTTCGATGGCAAGAGTAATTAACGCGACGCACCCATCTCCCCCGAATGGGTCTGTTCAGGTCGAGTTCGGTCGCAGGAATCGCCGACGACACGCTGGAGTTCATCTTAGAGACGTGTTCCGACACCCACCCGAACGAGTTCATGGGTCTCCTACGCGCCGAGGAGGCGTCGAGTCCGCGTCTGCGTTTCCATGGAGGCGAACCCTCCGGACGCGTCATCACCGACGTTCTAGTCATACCCGGCACGACATCAGGGGAAGCGATGGCGTCGCTCAGGGAGGAGATGATACCCGCGAACGTCGGCGGCGTGGGAACCGTACACTCGCACCCGTCGGGTAGCACACGTCCGAGCGAGGAGGACCTGCGGACGTTCAGCAAGAAGGGCGCTCGGCATATCATCGTCGGCAGACCGTACGACATCGACTCGTGGCGGTGCTACAACGCGGAAGGAGAACCCGTTAAACTCGATATACTCGACGTTGAGTTCGACGAGGAACCGTTCGAGACACAGAGCGACGGATTCTTCGGGAGGCGATAAGGTGCGGAAGGTTCTCGCAACAGGTACGTTCGACCTCCTCCATCCGGGACACGTCCACTACCTCCGCGAGTCCGCGTCTCACGGCGACCAACTCGTCGTCATAGTGGCGCGCGAGGCTATGGTGAGCCACAAGAATCCGCCCGTCGTACCGGAGGAACAGCGGCGCGAGATGGTCGGCGCGCTTGAAGCCGTCGACGACGCTGTCCTTGGAAGCGAGGACTCCATATTCAACCCTCTTTACGAGATACGCCCTGATGTCGTCACGCTCGGACACGACCAGCACCACGACGAGGACGACCTGCGCGACGAGTTACGGGAGCGCGGCTTCGACGCTGACGTAGTACGCGTCTCGGCGCGTGAGGAGCGTGAGGACGAGATACTCTCAACGAGCAGTATAGTCGAACGTATCGTCGAGGAACGTCGTTAGAGGTACGGTGCGAAACGCTCGACGCCTTCCTTTATGCGTTCTTCGCTGGCGGCGTACGAGACGCGCATATATCCGGGCACGCCGAAGGCGCTTCCGGGCGTTGTCGCGACATGCTCTTCCTGCAGAATCTCCTCGCACAGCGCCGCGTCGTCTTCGGCATCGAGGGGTACGAAGGCGTAGAAAGCGCCTTCGGGCGGAGGTATCTCGACGCCAGCGTCCGCGAGCGCGTCGACGAGCGTGTCACGGCGTGACTCGAAGGCGTCCACCATCTCCTCGACGGGTTCCTGCGGTCCGTCTATCGCCGCGACGCCGCCGCGTTGTGCGAAGCTCGTCGCGCACGAGACGGAGTGCGAGTGTACCTTGGACGCCTGTTCGCGTACATGTTCGGGCGCGACGAAGTAGCCGAGACGCCATCCCGTCATCGCGTACGACTTCGAGAATCCGTTGACGGTCACCGTACGTTCGCCCATACCGTCCATCGCACCGAGCGAATGGTGTTCGGCACCGTACGTTATCTTCTCGTAGATTTCGTCGCTGATGACCCAGAAGTCGTGGTCGACGGCGAGGTCACGTATCTCGGCGAGTTCGTCCTCGGAGAAGACGCCGCCCGTCGGATTCGACGGCGTGTTAACCACCATGAGACGTGTGTCGTCGCTTACTGCTTCGGAGAGGTCGACGTTTCCCGGCGTGAACCCCGTCTCAGGGTCGAGTGTGACCCGGTTGAGTTCACCGCCCGCCATCTTGACCATCGCCTCGTAAGACACCCAAGCGGGGTCGAGAAGGACAACCTCGTCCCCGTCGCGGACGAGCGAAAAGATAGTCTCGAAAAGAGCCTGTTTCGCCCCCGGCGTCACTATGACCTCGTCACGTTCGACGCGCAGACCGTTATCCTCCCGGAGCTTGTGCGCGATAGCCTCACGCAGGTCCGGGATGCCGGCGCTCGGCGTGTAACCCGTCTCACCGCGGTCGAGCGACGCCTTCGCCTCAGTACGTATGTGCTCCGGGGTCGTGAAGTCCGGCTCCCCGACGCTCAGGTCAACGACATCCGCTCCCTTCCCTTCGAGTTCGCTCGCCAAGTCGCTTATACGTAGCGTGGCACTCGGTTCCACGCGTTCGACTCTGTCTGAGAACTTGCCCATGCGACAAAGTCCCACGCCCGTATAATAAGAGTCCCGCTTATCGTCGTCAGTCGTCGGCGTTCTTGTCGGCGAGTTCGCGCATACGCTCGCTGATACGTCCCCGCTCGGAGAACTCGTCGTCAGCCATGCTCTCTGCCATCTCCTGACCGAGTACGAAGATTGCGTGCTTGTGCTCGCTCTTGCTCTGGTGTATATCCGAAGGTCCTACATCGAGTTCGTCGTACTCCTCGAATACATTCTCGCCTTCTACATCCTCGAAGTACCCCTGAACCTCCGACATCAGCTCGTGTAGCTGGATCAACTCTTCCTTGTGCATTCGTGTTTCTCAGTAAGCGCCGCGGACAGTTAAAGCTTCGCTGGAACCCGGACTCGGTGAAGTTAAGAGGTGCGAGAGCTATACTCTCGGCATGAAGATTCGACAGACGGTCAGACATTTTGCGGCGAAGAAGGCGCTCGAAACCCCTGTAGTTGGGGGTGTCGTAAACGACCGCCTCGTCGACCTGCACACGCGTGTCTTCCTCGACAAGGCTGAGGAGGGACGCGCCGAGGAGAGGCGCGAACACCTCGACGCATTCTTCGACGCAACGATGGACGCGTATCTCGCCGCGCTCAACGAGGGGTACACGGAGGCGGAGGCGCGCGAGATTACACACGTGCAGGCGAACTTCGACTTCTACGTCCACGGATGGACCGAGATGATGGAGTTTCCCGTCGACGAGGTTGACGAACACTACGACCGCTACAGCGGCTTCTTCAAGCGCCACGGCGTGACGGTCGAGGAGCCTCTCGGAGAGTTCGGCGAGGTGCCCGACGCCCCTGCGACGCCTGAGAAGCTTGACGACCCTGAGCATCCGAGCGCCCTCGAAGGCTACGAGGACGATGTCTACGTAGAGGACGAGGAAGGTGAGGTCGTACGCGGAGGGCGCGACGAACCAGACGACGTGGATGTCTCCGAAGCGCCGGGCGTCGACGCGGGAGAAGGGGAGGAGCGCGATGGCTGACGTAGAACTCGTCGCCGAGGCCCTCCCGTGAGAAGCGGACCGCGCCGATCGCGAGGATCACCGCGCCCGGCTCCAGGCCCAGCGTCTCGATGTCGACCATCACACGCTCAGTCATCGTTCACGCACCTCCAGATCGATGTCGTAGCGCCTGTCGTCTGGGGCGTTTCACCGGCGCCTTCGTCGGCCTGTGCTGTCAGGATCTGGCCGGGACGCGGAAGGCGGCGGATTTCGATTACTTCGAGTATTGCGAGAGCGAGTAGGGGGGAGAGGGAACGGCGACGATCGCATCATGAACAGGAATCGTGAACGTCGAACCAGACGGCCGACGGCGGTATGCGCCCTGAGACGGCGCGATCGTCTGTTCGGTGTTCGGCGTTCGATGTCCGCCGTCTATTCGTACCGCCGAACGATGATCGAATCATTCTGCCCCCCGAATCCCATGGAGTTGCTCATAACGACGTCGACGTCAGCCTGGCGGGCCGCGTTGGGCACGTAATCGAGGTCGCACTCCGGGTCGGGCGTGGTCAGGTGGGCGGTGGGGGGCAGCACGCCGTCGCGAATCGCCAGGACGC
>JBKHFQ010000115.1:0-4664 GCA_046540135.1 Halobacteriales archaeon | reverse complement strand
GTCGTCGGTGACCTCGACGTCTTCCTCGTCGGCGATTTCGCGCAACCGCCCGACGAGTGAGTCGTCATCGACGGGACTGAAACGGAAGACCGTACACCGCGACTGGATCGGGTCGATGATCTTCGACGAGTAGTTGCACGACAGGATGAACCGGCAGGTGTTGGTGTACATCTCCATCGTGCGGCGCAGAGCGGGTTGGGCGTCGCGTGTGAGCGAGTCCGCCTCGTCAAGGAAGATTAGCTTGTAGTCGGCGTCACCGACGGGCGAGGTGCGCGCGAAGTTCTTTATCTTGTCGCGCACAACGTCGATTCCGCGTTCGTCCGACGCGTTGAGTTCGGTGAAGTTGTCGCTCCACGAGTCGCCGTAGAGTTCGTGCGACAGGGCGTGCGCGCACGTCGTCTTTCCGACGCCTGCCGGACCCGCAAACAGCATGTTCGGCACGTTCTTCGTACGAACGTACGACTGCAGACGCTCGGTGATGGCGTCCTGTCCTACGACCTCGTCGAGCGTCCCCGGACGGTACTTCTCGACCCAGATTTCCTCGATGGTTGAACCTCCTTGGACGAAGATGATAGGCGCGCGGGTTAACTCTGTCTGTCGGGCGGCGCTGTCGATTCAAGCATCTCGACGAGGTACTCAACCGTCACGTCGTCGACGTCGACGTCGAGCGAACGGAGCCAGTCCTCGGTGTACTCCTGTCCGCTTTCTGTGAGGCAGTAACCGGTCTCGTCCTCGATACGTACCTTCGTGACGAAGCCTTGGTTGAGAAGACTTTCGAGTATCTCGTCGAGAGCCGACTCCTCAATCTCTAAGTCGTCTTTGAGAGAGCTTCTTTTCACACAGACGAGCTTGTCTGACACTACGGAAACCGAAATACCGGCAGGGCTTAACGTTTGCGGAATATTTCGGTTCGTCGGATCCATTCTTCGACGTTCGTTCAAAGAGAAAGCTTACCACGCACGCCCTACAACGACGACCAAGATGGACGTAGAGGACGAGATAACGGAGAGGTACGACCCTCACGACGTCGAACCGGAGGTGAAGGAGTACTGGGAGGGCGAGGACGCGTACGAGACAGCGAAGGAGGCGCACGCCGAGGACCCCGACCTGTACTTCCTTGACGGTCCTCCGTACACGAGCGGACAGATGCATCTCGGGACGGCGTGGAACAAGACGCTCAAGGACGCCGTCGTCCGTTACCTGCGGATGCGCGGTCACAACGTGACCGACCAGCCCGGCTACGACATGCACGGTCTGCCTATCGAGGTGAAGGTTGAGGAGAAGCTCGGCTTTGAGAACAAGAGCGACATAGAGGAGTTCGGTGTCGAGGAGTTCATCGCGGAGTGCAAGGAGTTTGCCAACGACAACCTCGACGCCATGAACCACGACTTCCGGTCGATGGGCGTCTGGATGGACTGGGACGACCCTTACAGGACGCTCTCGAACGAGTACATGGAGGGTGCGTGGTGGGCGTTCAACCGCGCCTTCGACCGTGGTCTGGTCGAGCGTGGTAAACGCGTCATCAACCAGTGCCCGCGTTGCGAGACTGCAATCGCCGACGCCGAGGTCGAGTACGACGAGATAGAGTCTCCGTCCATCTACGTCAAGTTCCCTCTCGAAGACGAGGACGGTTCGCTCGTCATCTGGACGACGACGCCCTGGACGATACCCGCGAACCTCTACGTCGCGGTTGATGAGGACGCCGAGTATGCGAAGGTACGCGCCACGAAGGACGGCGACGACGAGGTGCTGTACGTCGCGTCCGACTGCGTCGAGGACGTTCTGCGTGCCGGGAGGTACGACGACTACGACGTGCGTGAGACGTTCGGCGGCGACCAACTCGTCGGCAGGCGGTACGAGCATCCTCTAGCCGACAAGGTGCCCCGACAGCGCGAACTTGACGACGAGGACGGCGTCCACGAGGTCTACGCCGCCGATTTTGTCGAGACGGACCGCACGGGTCTGGTGCATGCCGCACCCGGTCACGGTGTAGACGACTTCGAGGTCGGACAGGAGAACGACCTCCCCGTCTTCTCGCCCGTGGGCGAGGACGGCGTCTACACCGACGAGGCGGGCGAGTACGCCGGCGAGTTCGTCCGCGACGCCAACGAGGACGTTAACGCCGACCTGACCGAAGGCGGCTACATGCTCGCTGAGGGGACGCACGAACACCGTTACGGGCACTGCTGGCGGTGTGACACGCCTATCGTCTTCGTTGCCACCGACCAGTGGTTCATCACCGTCACCGACGTCAAGGACCGTCTTCTGGAGGAGATAGACGACAGCGAATGGCACCCGCAGTGGGCGCGCGACTCGCGTTTCCGCGACTGGGTCGAGAACGCCCGCGACTGGAACGTGTCGCGCCAGCGGTACTGGGGCATCCCCGTTCCCATCTGGATATGCGACGATGGACACCGGACGTGCATCGGTACGCGCGACGAACTACAGGAGAGCGCGGTCGGCGACGGCGATATCGACGAACTCGACCTGCACCGCCCTGACGTTGACGAGGTACGCGTCGAGTGCGCCGACTGCGGCGAACCCGCCGAACGCGTCGTCGACGTATTCGACGTCTGGTTAGACTCCGCCGCGGCTTCGTGGGCGTCGCTCGGCTATCCGTCGGACGAGGAGAAGTTCGACCAACTCTGGCCCGCTGACCTCATCATAGAGGCTCATGACCAGACGCGCGGATGGTTCTGGACGCAGTTGGGCATGGGCGTAACGGCGCTCGACGAGATACCGTACAAGGAGGTCGTGATGCACGGGCACGCCCTCGACGAGGACGGAAGGAAGATGTCGAAGTCGGTCGGTAACATCGTGACGCCGCAGGAGGCGATAGACCGTCACGGCGTCGACCCGCTTCGTTGCTTCCTCCTGTCGCACGACCAGCAAGGCGACGACATGCGTTTTTCGTGGGACGAGATAGAGGCGAAGAAACGCACCCTAAACGTCGTCTGGAACACCTACCGGTTCCCCCTGCCCTACATGCGTCTCGACGGCTTCGACCCCGACGAGGTGACCGTCGAAGAAGCCGAGACGACCACGGTCGACGACTGGGTGCTTTCGCGTCTTCAGACAGTCGAGACGCGTTACATCGAACACATGGACGACTACGAACTCGACAAGGCTCAGGACGTCCTACTTGACTTCCTGACGGAGGATGTCTCGCGTTTCTACGTACAGGTCGTACGTCCCCGTATGTGGGAGGCGGAGGACTCGCCGAGCAAGAACGCCGCGTACGCGACGCTGTACGCCGTCCTCGAACAGTCGGTGCGTATGCTCGCGCCGTTCGCGCCGCATCTCGCCGAACGTATGTACGAGAATCTCGGTGACGTAACGACCGTACACGCGCTCGACTTCCCAGAACCAGAGGATGCGCTCCGTGACGAGACACTCGAAACGCGTATGGAAGTACTGCGCAAAGCCGAGGAGGCAACAGCGAACGCCCGACAGCAGGCGGAGCGTAAGTTGCGCTGGCCCGTACGTCGTGTCGTCGTCGCCACCGAGGACGATGGAGTACGCGACGCCCTTGACGCTCTCGAACCCCTGTTCCTTGACCGCGTCAACGCCAAGTCGGTCGACCTCGTCGAGGAGTACGACGAACTCGTAGAGGTCGCCGAACCGCAGATGGGAGCAATCGGTCCTGAGTTCGGCGAGGACGCCGAGAAGGTCATGAACGCCGTACGCGGGGCGACGCGCGGCGAGGTCGAGGACGGCATCGAGGTAGACGGCGAGACGGTGACGCTTGACGACGGTATGGTCGAGTACCGCGACGAGACGCCGGAAAACGTCGAGGGTATCGGCTTCGACGGCGGTACGGTCTACGTCGACGTATCTCTCGACGACGAGATACGCTCCGAGGGCTACGCCCGCGAACTCGTCCGCCGCGTACAGGAGATGCGTAAGGAACTCGACCTCGACGTTGAGGAACGTATCCGCGTCTCCTTCGACGCCGAGGACGACGGACTCCTTGAACTCGCGATGCGCGAGAAGGACTACATACTCGAAGAGACGCGCGCCGCCGATATAGCCGACGGTATCGATGCCGACATGATCGAGGACTGGGACGTCGAAGGGACGCGCGTCACGGTCGCCGTCGAAGTTCTCGGCGTCTGACGCACGTCATCCGGTACAAGAAAAAGACTAATAACCGAACGCGCGCTACCGTGTAGTATAAACTTTACAGACATGTCACCGGTCACGCGCGGACGTGTTCTCTTGGTAGTAGCCTTTGCTCTGTCACTTCTTCTCATCCCAACCGCGTCGGCGCAGGTCACGGATGACCGCCCCCACGCGACGGTCTACACCGTCGACGTGCACGAGGACGGAAACGCGACATGGACGGTACAGCTCCGTTACCGTCTCATAGGTGAGGACGAAATCGACTCCTTCGAGTCCGTGCAGGAGGAGTTTGATAACGGCAACTTCACCGTATTTGACGGTATCGAGGAGGAGATGCGACCCTTTGCGGACGAAGCCTCCAACATAACGGGGCGCTCCATGAAGCTCTCGAACTTCGAAAGGGATGTCCGCACACGTGAAACCCTCACCCTGACCGAGGGAATAGTTTCTGTCTCGTTCGACTGGTCCGGGTTCGCCGCCACGAACGGCTCCGTCGTCCGCGTCGGCGAGATGCTCTTCCACGACGCCGCCCGCTCGCACAA
>JBKHFQ010000114.1:0-4734 GCA_046540135.1 Halobacteriales archaeon | reverse complement strand
ACGGCGTCTCCGAGAAAACCCCTTCTCTCCGTCACGACTCTTCCAGTACCCGCTGGTAGACCTCGGAGGCGCGGACGACCGCGTCGACGCTAACGCTCTCGTCGTCGGTATGCGCCTCACCCCTCTCCGCGGGTCCGCAGACAACGGTCGACACGCCTGTCTCGGCGAGCCTTCCCGCGTCCGTTGCGTGGGGCTTGGTCACGAACTCGGATGCGCCTGTCGAGCGCGCGGCGTCCCGGACCGTGCGAGCGAAGTCGGGGTCGTCGCACGCCATCGGGGGCATCTCGTCGACAGCCTCGGCGGAGACATCAGTACCGAGACCGAAGTCCAACGTGTCCGAACCGGCATCCGGAACCGTGCGTTGGTCGACGGTGAACCCGCACCGCGACGGCGTAACGTTGGTTGCTTCACCGTGCCCTTTGACCCGTGTCACCGTTGCCTTGCCTTCGATCGACAGCGACTCTTTGCCCACCTTGACCGTCGCAGTGCCGTTTTCGTATCGCCTTATCTGGTTTATAGCATCGACCGCCTTGTAGACGGCGTTCGTGTTCCCGTCTGCGTCTCCTGCGTGTTCCGCCTCCCCCTGCGCCGTAACTCGTACCTCGCGTCTTCCGCGGTGCGCCACCACGACATCGAACGTGCTTGGAGACGAGTAGCCTGCGGAGCCTTCGACGACGACGGCATGGTCGGGGACGAAACCGTTTTCGGTCGCATGCTCCGCGCCCCTGCCGCCGGTTTCCTCGCCGACGAACGACGCGAAGGCGGTGTCCGTAGCATCCGCGTCACGGAACGCGACCATTGCGGCGGCGAGCGCCCTTCATGTCCGCGGTTCCGCGTCCGTAGAGGCGTACGTCGCGTTTCTCGACAGTAGGGGCACCGTCTTCGACCTGTCCCTCGGCGGGCGGCACGGTGTCGTGGTGTCCGACGAGCGCGATCTCCGTCCCTCCGCGGTGCGCTACCACGTTTCCGATACCGTCGCGTTCCACGGTAGCATCGGTCTCGTCGCGTAGCCAGCTCTCGATAAAGTCGCCCGCCTCCGTCTCATCTCCGTGGCTCGGAACGCGCACGAGTTCGCGCGTCAGTTCCTCTACCTCGTTCACGTTCGTAAACCGTATCCGGCTATAACAAGTCTGGCGTCTTCGTTCGCCCCTTCAGAAGACCCGGCTCTCGACGAACCGCCTGAGCCGTCCGGGCTTTACGTCCTCTCCTTTGACCCCGATGGCGGTGGCGTCGACGCCCTCGATGACGCGTTCGGAGGGTTCGTCGAAGATAGCCGCCTTCATCCCACCGTCCCCCGCGCCAACCACGACTATGTCAGCGTCCGATTCTTCCGTGGCGTCCACGAGGGCGAGCGCCCGGTCGCCCCCTTCGACGACCTTTGACGAGACGGGCGACGAGAAACTGGATTCGAGTTCGGCGAGATACTCGCCGACGGTCTCGCGTTGCTGGGGCGGAGCATCGGGATCGACGGCGAAAAGAAGCTCCACAGAGGCGTCGGACTCAGCGGCTACGGCGTCGGCTACGGCTACCTTCGCAGGGTCGTACGGTCCACGGTCCGATACGACCGCAACAGTCTCAACGTCTTCGAGTCCACGGTCTTCGAGTTCGACGACGTCACACGGGGCGTGGCGTCTCAGCCAGCCAACCTCGTCGTCGAAGACCGACGTGTGCAGACGTTCCGGGCGCCGTTCGACCACGACGGCGTCGGCGTTCTCCTCCTTCGCACGGTTCACGACGGCGTGTTTGGTGTCGTGGCTGACGACCTCGGCGTACTCAACCTCGACGCCGAGTCCTTCGCAGGTCTCCTCCATCCGTTCCTCGAATGAGACATCACCTTCCGTCTGCTCCGACACCTTTTCGAGGGGTGCTTGGTCGGGAACCTCGTCGAAACGCACGGCGTGTACCATCCCGTCGCGCCCGCGTGCGAGAGCGATACCGAGAAGCAGGAGCGACTTCTCGCGTTCCGTGTCGGTCCGGTCCGTAACGGCGACCAGGACATCGTAGCTGTCTTCCTCGACCGCGGTTTCGGTCTCCTCAACGACCTTTCTGCCGACCCACCGGCGGACAGCGTCCGCCGCCGCTCCCTCACGGTCAACGTCGCCGCGTCTCATGACGTAGAAGTAGTACCAGACGAGCGAACCCGCCGTGATGACGACGGCACCCGCGACGGGGAGGCGTCCCATGAACGGCAGGAGGGCGACACCGCCGACGACGCCGACCACCTGAGGTACCGGGTACAGCGGCGACTTGAAGCTTGGTTCGTAGTCGTCGAAGTCGGCGTGCCGGAAGGCGACGAGAGCGAGGTTCACGAGGACGAAGACGAGTATCTGGAACGCGCTCGCCATCTTGGCGATGTCGCTGACAGGGACGAACGCGACGAGGAACAGTAGGACGATACCCGTCAGAGAGATAGCGTTGACCGGCGTGCTGAACCTCTCGCTGATGTCGCCGAGAGCCTCCGGAACCAGCGCGTCACGGCTCATAGCGAACGGATACCGCGACGACGACAGTACCCCGGCGTTCGCCGTGCTGACCAGCGCGAGGAGAGCGGCGACTACGACCGCGGCGACCCCGACCCCCGGAAGGACGTACTCGGCGGCGAGCGCCATAGGGACATCCGAGTCGACGAGTTCCTCGGCGGGCGCGACCCCGACCATGACCGCGACGATTGCGACGTAGACGAAGGCGGTGAAGACGAGCGAGCCGAGGATTCCGAGCGGTATGTTCCTGTCCGGGTTCTCTATCTCCTCGGCGACGCTCGCCACCTTTGTCACGCCCGCGTACGAGACGAAGACGAAGCCCGTCGCCGAAAGGACTCCGACGACCCCCCCGTCCGATAGACCGCCGTACCGCCCGGTTTCGATACCCGGCGAACCGAAGACGATGAACCCCGTCATCGCGGCGAGCATAGCGACCACGATACCGACCTGCATCCTGCCTGTCTGCTTCACACCGACGACGTTGACGACGAGAAGCACGACGGCGACGCCGAGAGCGACGGGTATCGGCGGAAGGTCGAGGTAGTAGACGAGGTACGGCGCGCCTCCGACGAGTGCGAGAGCACCTTTGAACGTGAGCGAGAACCACGTGCCGACGCCCGCGATGGTTCCCAGAACCGGTCCCATACCACGCTCTATATAGAGGTACGTGCCGCCCGCTTCGGGCATGGCGGTCGCCATCTCCGCCTTCGAAAGCGCCGCGGGAAGTACGAGGAGTCCGGCGAGGAGGTACGCGAAAACGACCGCCGAACCTGAGTTGTTAACGATATCAAGCGCTAAACCCGGAAGTATGAAGATGCCGCTCCCGACCATCGCGCCGATGCTGATAGCCATCACCGACGGAAGACCGAGGTCGCGTTCGAGGCTCTTGGGCATCCTTGAAAACCTCCTTGGTGATTATTGCGGACGAAACGTTAAAAGGAGGTTGGTATAATACGGAACTGACGGTTATATTAGTCTATACTGTTGTTCTGTCCTCGAACACCGCGCTCATTCCTCTCTCCTCAGCAGAAAGCCGTGGTACGGACAGAAGTACTCGTCGCGTATGAGCTGTTCGTCGACGATTGTCAGACCGAGCTGGCTGAGTTCGCGCCCTATACGGCTCAGGTCGTCGTGGCTCTGTCCTATCGCGTTGACGTAGACGTTGCGCTGCCCCGTCATTATCTCGCGCACCGCTGTCACCCCCTCGACCTGACGCGCCTCGTCGGCGAGCTCCTCGCGCTCGGGGATCGGCGCGGTGCAGATTATCTTCGTAAACAGCGGGTAGCCCGCCTTCTCGTAGTCTATGTCGATATGGTAGCCGCGTATCACGCCCTCGTCTTCGAGCCTGTGTATCCTGTTCCGTACGGTGCTCGGTGATATGTCGAGTTCGGTGGCTATATCGCTCGAAGAAGTCGTCCGCGCGTCCTTCTGTAGCTCGTACAGTATCTGTTTGTCGACCTCGTCAAGCTCGACTGTCTCCATTTCGCGGTAATCCGCGCGCCCGGCAAATGAAGGTTGTCCTCCTGCGGAACTGTTTAGTGCGTCTCGCGTCCACCTCCCAACGATGAGGCTCACCGAAGAACCCACGACACTCGGAGTCGTAGGCGGCGGTCAGTTATGCAGGATGCTCGCGGAGGCGGCGTCACCCCTCGGCGTTGAGGTCGTATTCGTTGACCCGACGCCCGGCGCCCCCGCAAGCGCCGTGGCGCGCGACCAGATTGTCGGCGGCTTCGACGACCCCGACGCGCTCCGACGACTCGCCGAGCGCGCCGACTACCTGACCTACGACATCGAACTTGCCGACCCTGACGTTGTCGAAACGGCGGCGGACGAAGCGCCCGTTCCCGTCCATCCGAGACCCGACACGTTGCGCACGATACAGGACAAGTACGTCCAGAAGGAGGCGCTCGTCGACAACGGCGTGCCTGTTCCTGAGTACCGCGCCGTCGAGACGGTCGACGACCTCGCCTCCGCCGCCGATGAACTCGGTCTTCCGTTGATGGTCAAGGCGCGTGAAGGTGGATACGACGGACGCGGTAACTACCCCGTCGAGACGCGCGACGGGTTCGCCGAAGCCGTCGAGACGCTCGAAGGACCTATGATGGCGGAGGAGTTCGTGGAGTACGACCGCGAACTGTCGGTCATCGCCGCGCAGGGCGACGACGAGACGGCGCTGTTCCCGACGACCGAGACAGTACACCGCGAGGAGATTCTTCGGCGCACCGTCTCGCCCGCACGGACCGACGACGCGACG
>JBKHFQ010000113.1:0-4763 GCA_046540135.1 Halobacteriales archaeon | reverse complement strand
CTCGGAGCGCGTCACGGCGACCGCACCGCTTTCGGAGTCGATGTCTATCGTTACGTCGGCGCGTTCCTCGATGAGCCTCTTTGTCTTACCTTCCGTACCTATCAGAACCCCGATACGGTCGTCAGGAATCTTGAAATGTTCGGGCATCGCGTGCTGTTTTCGTTTGACGGCGGCGAGAAACTTAACTCTTTAGATGGTGTCACGACCATCTGGCGTTGGCGCGCCTGTATAGCGCGAACCCTACTCCGGCGGCGACCGCAGAGAGTACCAACGCGAAAACCGTTGACTTGACAGGGAAACGTAGGTAGGCGATTGAGGCGACAAACAGCGGCACCGCAACGACGGATACTGCGGCGGTGAAGACTGCGAAGAGCTTGCTGTCCAGCAGTAGTTCGTTGGGTTCGGTGCCTGTCAGGTAGACGGTCACGCCGAAGACGTAGGTCGTCGCAAGAGGGAGGACGACGATGCCGGCGATAACCTCATCTAATCCGAAGACGGCGACACCGACGGCAAGATAGGCGTACGCGACGGGGAGCGAGACGGCGGCGAACGTGACCGCCTTTGCGCGTAGGACCTCGTCAACATCCACGGGAAGTGACGTGTAGTCCTCCAAGCGGTCGAACCGGTTTATCCAGTGGTAGACGGAGACGGTCGAGATGGAGAGAAGGACGGCGAAAGCCAGACCCGGAGCGGCGACGATGTTGGAGACGAGGTCGACGTAGAGAACGAGGAATACGAAGACGCCGAAAAGGATGCCGACGGAGAAGAATATCTTCCAGACGCCGCCGCTACTCCGCGTCACGTCGAGAACCATCTTCGCGGCAAGACCTTCGCCTCGCAGTAGGTCGTGAAGGCGCGGATAGACATCGCGGTAGGTTTCGGTGCCGCCACTGCGTCCGGGGTCGAAGACAAAGACACCGACAACCCCGAGGGCGACGATAGGAACCGCCGCGGTCGCCGCCGAGACGGGGGACGGGGACGCGTAGAACCCAACGGGCGTGTAGGCGAGAACTTCGGAGGGGACGTACACGAGACCGACAGCCACAGCGGCGACGACGCCCGCGAGAAGAAGACGGCTACGCGTGTGCAAAGCCGCGGCGAAAAACGACGATGAGACGCCAAGCGCAAAGGTTCCGTTGACCGTCACCCAGACGACCGCGAGATGCGCGGGCGCGAGCGTAATGTCGAAGAAGTACGCGACAGGGACAAGTGCTACGACGAGCGGTGTGAGGTACAGGAAGGAGTAGTAGATGAGGTCCTTGATTACGAAGATAGAGACAGACCGGCTCTGTGAAACGGGTAGGGTACGCGACGAGAAGACGAGCAGATTCGACTCACCGAGTAGGTTCTCGACCGCGTCACGCGACACGAAGCCGACGCTACCGACGCTCAGACCGAGGAAGAAGACGACGTACCCGACCCCACGTTCGAGTTCCGGAAGCGTAAAACCCGAGGCTAACACGCCGAAGTACGCCACCGCCGAGATTACTACGACGACGAGCGGAAAAGCGCCGAAGCCTGCGCTACCGAACAGGCGCGAATGAAGACGCCACTCCTCCTTGAGCATCGGGCGCAGGAGCCTCATGTCTCGACCTCGTCGAGGAACTCGTCTATCAGACTCGAACCCTCTTGCTTGACCTCCGCGACGTTCCTCTCGGCGACGAGTTTACCGTCCTGTATGATGCCGACGCGCGTACAGATTTCCTCGGCGACGGTGATGTCGTGCGTGGACAGGAATACGGTATTGCCCGCCTCGTTGTACTCGACGACGAACTCCTTGACGCGTTCCTGTACGACCGGGTCGAGGTTCGTGAGAGGTTCGTCGATGAAGACGAGTTCGGGTTCGTGTACGAAAGCCTGCGCGAACATGACCTTCTGCTTCTGTCCGCGCGACAGGTCCATGCTTATCGAGTCCAACTTGTCGTCGAAGCCGAGACGTTCCGCCCATTCGTCGATCGCACCGTCGAGTTCGACTCCGCGTATGTCGCCGACGAAGTCAAAGTACTCGCGTGGCGTGAGAAAGCTCGGGGGGTCCTCGCGTTCGGGGAGGACCCCCATACGACTCCGCGCTTCAACGGGGTTTTCCGTCGGGTCGACACCCATCACACGCGCCGTACCGCTCGTCGGCTTGGTCTGTCCCGTCAGTATCTCTATCGTACTGCTTTTTCCCGCTCCGTTGGGACCCAGAAGACCGAACAGTTCGCCCTGATTCACGTCCAAAGTTAGACCGTCAAGTGCCGTCAGGTCGCCGTACCGTTTCGTCAGACTGTCCGTCTCGACTGCTTTCATCTAGCCCATCTTGGGGTGCGACCGTAATAAGAAGTGCGGCGCCACCAACAGAGACAAGTGGCTTTCGGGTCACTCTGTCGTTATGGAAAGCCTGAATCCGAGAGTCAGGGCGGTGTGGTTAGCCGTCTCCGTCCTCGTCGCCGTGGTTGTGGGGGTCGTCGTTGGCTTAGCACCCACCGCCGAGGTCATCGAAACCCCTGTTCCGCTGTCCGCCGTCGCGTTCGTCATCGTCCTTGTTGTCGGCGTCATCTACCAGTTCCTCCGTTACCGAGCCTGGGGTTTCGAAATCCAGGACGACGCCATCTACATCGAACACGGCGTGCTGGTGCGCGTTAAGAAGGTGGTTCCTTTTGTCCGCGTTCAACACATCGACTCGCGGCGTGGACCTGTTGAGCGGGCGTCAGGTCTTGCGAGCCTCGTAATCTACACCGCCGGGTCGCGGGGGGCGGATGTCTCAATACCCGGTCTGACGCCCGAACGCGCCGACGAACTCAGGGAAAGTCTCAGGGAACTTGCCATAGAGAACGAGGAGTCGATAGAGGACGCAGTATGAGCGAAATCTCCATCGACGAATCTGCGAAGCTACATCCGTTCTCTATAGCCTACCGTGCGGTGAGTCAGCTTGGTCAGGTCGGATTCGTCGTCTTCCTGTCCTTCTACGGTGGCACGGACGCTGTCGACGGCTTCTCTGTGGTCATTCTCGCTCTCGCCGCCGCCGTCGTCGCACTCGCCGCCGTTCTGGCTTGGCAGTTCGCGTACTACAGACGTTTCGAGTACGAGGTTACGGACGATAGCTTCGACATACGTTCGGGCGTTATCTCGCGTAGAAACCGACAGATACCATTGCGCCGCGTCCAGAACGTCGACATCACCGAGAACGTCGTCCACCGGTTTCTCGGTATCGCGCGGGTCAACGTGGAGACGGCAGGCGGTAACCAGAGCGAGGCATCTCTGCGTTACGTCGGTGCGGACCGGGCGCGTGAGATACAGCGTGAGGTCAGGCGGCGCAAGACCCGTCTAGCGGGCGATGACGGCGACGGCGTAGCCCACGAGCAAGGGGGCGGCGAAAGGGGCGAGGCGCTGTACGAGATATCGAACCACGAACTCCTTCTCGTAAGCTCGTTCTCCATCGACGCGCGTCTCGTCGCGTTCGCGTTCTTCGCCGTCTCGTTCCTGCCACCCGAATCGCTCCCGTTCGATACCTTGTTTGACGCGCTACCTTCGCGTTTCGCCGTCCTGCCCATCGTCGTCCTCGCGTTCGTCGTCGTCTTCGTCCTCTGGCTCATAGGCTTCGCCACGTCTTTCTCACGGTACTACGGCTTCGTACTGCGACGTATCGAAGACACGCTCGGCTACGAACGCGGTCTGTTCAACCGTTACAGCGGCTCGGTTCCCGTTGACAAGATACAGACGTTCACGCTCGAAGAGAACGTTCTAAAGCGGTACTTCGGCTACGCCACGCTTGGAATAGAGACCGCGGGGTACTCGCCGACACAGACGCGTCAACAGGGTTCCGAGACGGCGGTTCCGCTCGCCAAACGCGGACGCGTTCTCGAACTCGCCCACGAAATCGACGGCGTCGAAGATCCGGAGTTTACGCTCCCGCCCAAACGGGCACGCCGTCGGTACGCCATACGTTACACGCTCCTTCTCGGCTTCCTTTCGGCGGTTCTGTACGCGGCTTCCGTCTACGTCACTCGGTTCCGGTGGTACCTGCCCCTCGCCGCCCTACCGCTCGTGCCTGTGGCGGCGCATCTCAAATGGCGGAACCGCGGCTACTACCTCGGCGAGGACTACGCCGCGACGCGGAACGGATTCTGGAACCGGACGACCGTGGTCCTGCCTTACTACCGCGTCCAGAACGTCATAGAGTCGGCGACAATCCTACAGCGACGGTGGCGTATAGCAACGGTGACGCTCGATACGGCGGGTTCGTCGGGTCTGCGTAACGACGAGGCGCGTGCGGTCGACATTGACGCCTACGAGGCGGAACGGATGACAAACGAGGTCCGCGACCGCCTCCAGGAGTCGCTCGCAGAGAGACGCGCCGAAAGGAGACGCGACGATGAGACGTGGCTCGACACCGTCGCGCGCGAGTCGCCTGATGCCCGCGATGACGCGCAAGACACTTAGTCACGCGTCGACAACCACGCCGTAACGTGGAGTACGAGAGCTACTTCCCTAAGGAGTCGCCGTACCCGAACCAGGAAGAGGCGATGTCAAGAATAGGCGACGCCGTTGACGAAGGGCGCGATGTCGTCTTCGAGGGTGCGTGCGGAACGGGGAAGACGCTCGCGGCGCTCGTCCCCGCGCTTGAACACGCTCAGCGCGAGGACCGTACCGTCGTCATCACGACCAACGTCCACCAGCAGATGCGCCAGTTCGTGGAGGAGGCCCGCGCGATCCACGAGGAGGAGGAGATCCGCGCGGTCGTGTTCAAGGGGAAGTCGTCGATGTGTCACATCGACGTCGAC
>JBKHFQ010000112.1:0-4823 GCA_046540135.1 Halobacteriales archaeon | reverse complement strand
TGATTACGTCGTTCGTGTCGAGAACAACGGCGAGGAGACGGCGCATAATCCACGCGTCACCCTCTCCGCCGACGAAACCGGCGTATTCTTCGGCGGTCTCGAAAACGGACAGTCGGCGAAGACCATCGGTGTCGCCGACAGTCTTGAACCTGGAGAGGATACACGCGTCACGACGACCGCCGCCGCCGACTCCGACGTCACACCAGCATCGTACCCTATCGACGCAACCGTGCGCCACGAAACCCCCGGTGGCGTTACACGTGAGTCGACAGCCTCGACCACCTCTCTTGCCGTTGGAGACGAACAGGAGTTCTCCGTAGATAGTGTGGAGAGCGATTTACGCGTAGCCGAGGACGGCGACCTACGCGGCGTCATCCGCAACGATGGACCACGGAATCTCACGAACGCGGTCGTCGTATTCGACCCTGAGAGCGACAACATCGACCCGCGTGGTGCGGAGTACGCCGTCGGTGACCTCGATGTAGGTGAGACCGCAGAGTTCGACTACAGTATATCCGTAAGCAGCGAAGCTGACGACGGACCGCGTCGGTCTTCCGTCGTCGTCGAGTACAGGAACGCCGAGGACGACAGACGTACGAGTGAACCCGTCGACGTGACCTATGATGTCGCCGAAGAACGCGACGAGTTTGCTCTGGCATCGGACGTTTCGCTTACCGCAGGTTCGTCAAGCGTCGCCGAGGTAGAGGTAACCAACGTCAAAGATGAGACGTTACGCAACGTCCAAGCCCGTATGTTCACCGACGACCCGTTGGACGACGGAGGTGACGAGTCGTATATTCAGCGTCTCGAACCGGGTGAGACGACGACGGTAGCGTTCGACCTAAGTGCATCGAGCGACGCGACACCTAAGACGTACGCCGCCACGGTCGACTTCAGGTACGACGACGCCGAAAACGAGTCACAGATATCGGACACATACCGCGTGCCCGTCGACGTCACGGACTCTGAGAATAGAGAAGGAGGACCGCCGGTTCTACCCATCCTGTTGGCCGTAGCCGCGGCAGGGATAGCGTGGTGGAAACGCGACGCTATCCGCGACCTTATAGCTCGTTGACTAGTCGGAGTAGCTTCTTCCTGTCCTTCTCCGGTATCTCGGCGTACTGGACAGCCTCGCGCACCGTCTCGTGGTCGCTCCGCATCTTGCGCGCGAGGTTTAGCATGGCGTCCTCGTCTGGGTTTTGCTCTATCTTGCGTTTCAACTCGTCCATCTCGTTCTCCAGTCTGTCGATGGCGTCCGTACCTTCGGTGCGTGTCATGCGTCGGGTTACGACACCCCTGCGTAAAAGCCTGCGTCAGACGCCCGACATACGGCGTGGCACCGAAGCCGTCACGTCTATACCTTCGCCGTACATGAGATGAGGGTTACCGTCGGGCGGTTCGAAGCCGTTCGCCTCGAAAAGACTGTTTTCGCGTATCTCGGCTTCGGCGTCGCGTAGCCTCCACGGACGGTGTGAGACGTCGCCGCGCACCACGCCCAGACGCGAAGAGACGAAGAAAGCGTAACGCTCAGTCACAAACTCGGCGAGTGTACCCCTGTCGGCTACGAAGACGTCTCCCGTCGGACGGTACGTCGCGTCGAACTCGGCGGACGGTGCGCCGCTGTGGGTCCGCGACGACCTAAAACAGACCTCGTCGCCGTCCGTCTCGACGTCCGTCTCCGCGCGGTAGTACGGCAGGTCGTACGCGAGACGCGCACCCGCGACACCGAGAGCGTCGTCGGCGTCGAGGCTGAAGAAGTAGACGCCGGGTTCGCCGTCAACGCGGACGTAGGTACGCAGGTTGAGTTCGGCGAAGTCGAGACCGAGACACCGCGGCGCGCCGCGCGGACGTACGTTACGCATCACGAATGGTACGACACCAATGTACGCGCGTCCGTCGTAGGTGTCGACGTCGAACCTGTCGGGGAGCGCGTCCTCCACAGTATCGGGTTCGACGTCCCAGTGCGCGAACAACAGGTCGTCCCAACGCATCGAAAGAACGTCCATGTTCGATGTACGTTCCGCGCACGTATCGGGGTTCCGCTCCGGCGTCAAGCCTAAGTCTGCGTGGTGTATACTCGCCTCAAGTTGCCAGACTACGACTACGAGTACGAGACGGACGACGGCGTCCTGCGTCTCGGAGCGTACAGGAACGCCTTCAACGCGTACGTGCGCTGGAGTATCGAAATCAACGACGGTGATGGGAGCGTCGACCGCTCGGGCGAACTTGGAGGTCTGACACAGGACGGGATGCTCGTCCTCGACATTGAGGAGTACGTCCGTACGAACGGTGGGAGCGAGACGGCGGCACTCCCCGATGAGGCTGTCGAATCCCTACGCGAGGACCTCGCCGAGATACGTGAGGAGATAGGCGAAGAGATGACCGACGACGAACGCGAGGCTTTCGAGGACGACAAACGCGTCATACTCCGAGCGCGCGAGATACTCGAAGAGGAGGGGACGCCGGAGGTTGACGACACGGAGGAGTACATGTTCGAAAACGACGACGGAGAGGAGGTGGTTCTACGCGCCGAACCCCGTGATGGAGTCGCCGAGGTCTCCGTTGAGACGCGCGGCGTCGACGGCTACGCCCCCAAGTACGACCTAGGCTCCGGTGTTCTCACACTGCCGGTCAACGACTGGGGTGTGACACGCCAAATCGACGTTCCGGAGGAGGTTTCCGAGGCTCTCCTTGACGACCTGATGGAGCTACAGGAGGGGTTGAACGAGCGCAGGGAGGCATACCACGATGCGGTCCGACGTGCGCGTGAAGAGGTTCTTGACTGAACCGCATCGGCTCTTGAACCTTCTCTGGCGGTGACTCCTTTAGACGAACGTACGTAGAACTCGGTACTTCGACCTCCAAGTTCTCGACAGAGACTGTCCAGTAACAGAGCTTAATTAGAATCGTATGTGTGGTGTAGCTGTATATTGGTTGAAATATATGTTAGAATATGATAGAAACTGGACATACAGTAAGATATAAGTCTAAAGGGTTCTTTTGTTAAACCGTAATGAGCGTACGGAACAACACGAGTCCGGTACAGGACGTGGTAGCTACGTGCGGTGCGGCGGCATACATGCGGTGCCGCGACTGTGGCGAAGGCGCGGTAGTCTGGAACGAGGACGCGGCGGTTAGCGAGTGCTTCCGATGCGGCTCCGTCTACGAGGGGGAAGGGGGTATATGAGTTTGGACCTGTCGGCGACCGAGGTACTGAAACCACCGTTGGAGACACGTTCGTCGGAGCGTGCCGGAACCGTCCTACATGTGACGGCGTCGTCATCCCGGTCACCCGAGGAGGTTGGATAGCGTCTGATGCGTCTGGGTATAGAGGTTGAGTACTGGCTAGCCGACGAAGACGGTGCGCTCGTTCCGGCAGACGGCATCATCTCGACGTGCGAAGGCGTCGACCCCGAGATGATAGAGCCGTTGCTTGAGGTCAAGACGCCACCGTGTGACTCCTTCGAGGAACTCGTCGACGCCTTCGTCGAACGTCTCGGTGCCGTGCGTGATGAGGCGCGGTCGCGAGGAAGACGTCTCGTGCCTCTTGGAACGCCTCTGACTAACGAGTGCTTCGACCACCGTTCGAAGACGCGTATAGAGGTCCAGAGCGCCGTTCTCGGCGACGCCCTCGCTCACGCGGGTCACTGCGCCGGGACGCACATACATTTCGAACAGGACGAACCCCTCGACCAGATACGCGTATTGACGGCGCTCGACCCCGCGTTCGCGCTTGTCAACACGTCGCCGTACTACCGCGGCGAACGTCTAACCGAGTGCGCCCGTCCGTACGTCTACAGACGGATGTGCTACGCCTCCTTCGAAGGGCACGGTCAGCTATGGAGATACCCCGATACAGTCGAAGAATGGCGCGGACGCGTAGACAAAAGGTACGAGAGGTTCGTCGAGGAGGCGACCGAGAGGGGCGTCGACAGCGGAACGGTCGAGGATCGTTTCTCCCCCGCCGACGCCCTCTGGACCCCTGTCTGCCTCCGCGACGACCTCGGAACCGTCGAATGGCGGACGCCCGACGCCGCGCCGCCGCTCGACCTGTGCAGACTCGTAGACGATGTCTCCGATGTCGTCGAGAAAGCCGTTGAGGAAGGGACCGAGGTCGATGGCGCGGTACACACCGACGGAACCGTCGCCGTACCGCCTTTCGGGACCCTTACCGACTACGTCGACGTCGCGATACGTGACGGTCTCTCGGACGGACGCGTCGAGCGTTATCTATCCCGGTTCGGATTCGATACCGACGAGTACGGTCCTGTCTCAGAGCGAATACCCGAAGGACTGTCTATCGATAACGAGACCGCGCGTAGTCTGCGTCTCCGCGCCGCCGACCGTCTCGACAGAGAACTGAGAAATCTCCGCGAGGAGGGGTACGAGGCGGTCGACGAAGCCCCCTCCGCGGTTTCGGACTGAGTTCGAACCGACGGAAGGCTTTTGTTACGACGCCACAAAGACCCAATGCGGTGAGAAACGAAAGGAACCTCACGTATGCCGCCTTCTGAACTCCTCGATATCGTCGAAGGCGGAGAGCGCGACAACATCGAGTTCAAGGAGCGTCTCGAACCCGAGACGCATCTCGAACGCGGTAGGTTAGAGTCGCTCGCCTCTCAGATGCGTCACCGCGTTCTGACGGGCGACGGCGTCGCCGTCTACGTTGTGGGTGTCACCGACGACGGCGGCTTGAAGGGTGTGTCGGAGGAAACGTACGAGGAAACAATCGACGTTCTTTCTACGGTCGCGGCGGAGGCTGACTCCGTCCTACGTGACGTGGAGACTCACAAGGTCAACGGCGGACACGTCGGTGTCGTGAC
>JBKHFQ010000111.1:0-4837 GCA_046540135.1 Halobacteriales archaeon | reverse complement strand
CGCCAGGACTCGAACCTGGGACCACCTCGTTAACAGCGAGGCGCTCTACCAGCTGAGCTACGGCGGCTCGGTTACGGGTTTGACGGCGTCTGTGTTAAGCCTTTTTCTTCGTCCCGCCGCAAGCGTAAAGTCGGTCGCAATCCTTCGACCCCCAATGAGACATGAGATGATACGCGAGTCGCTCGACGACGGCACGCTCAAAGAGTTCGAGGAACGCGTCAACCAACAGTCGGGGTTCCTCAAGGACGAGATACGTGACGGTAGCCTCGACAACCCCGACTTTACGGTGGGTCTGGAGGTCGAGGTCTACAGCGTCGACGGTGACGGACGGCTGGCGCGCGTCCCCGACGGTATCTTCGAAGACTGCGGCGACGGACTCAACAAGGAACTCGGTCTTCACAACGCCGAGATAAACACCTCGCCCACCCTGTTCGACGACGAGGGACTCGCAGAACAGGAGAGGCAGGTCGTCGAGACGCTCGAAGACGCCGACTCCGCTCTCGGACGGCACGGAGCCGATGGTCAGCGGTTCGTGCTCGACTCGATGTGGACCGTGCCTCCCGGAGAAGGGAGCGCCGAATACCTTGGCTCGGTCGAACGTGACGACGGTCTCGTATTCGCCGAGAACATGCGGCCGGACCCAAGGTACGAGGCGATAGATAACTACTACCTCAAACTCGCCGACGAGGTCCAGATAGACGTTCCGGGTGCGTCGCTCCGTTTCCCGACTATACTCGCCGAGTCGCTGGCTACGTCGGTACAGCCCCATCTCCAGATACCCGACGCCGACGACCTGCCGCGTTACTACAACACCGCGATACGGACGATGCCCGCGGTTCTCGCGCTGTCGACCAACTCGCCCTTCCTACCGCCGGACCTGTACGACGACCCCGACGAGGCGCTCGTCGACGAGACCTACCACGAACTCCGTATCCCCGTCTTTGAGGCGTCGGTCAACCCGCCGGGCGAGTACGACGACAAGAAGGTACGTTTCCCGCGCGACATAGACAAGACGGTAGATGTCGTCGACAAGGTCGTCGAGGATACGCCGTACTCGCCCCTTCTGAGCGAATGGGAGGACGAACCCGACGAGGGCTACGTCGACGAGTTCTGGGAGTTCGAGTACAAACGCGGCACCTACTGGCGCTGGTTGCGCGCCGTCATCGGCGGCGAACCCGTCGGCGACAACGACGAGCGTTCGGTGCGTATCGAGTACCGCCCTCTCCCCACCCAGCCGACGGTGCGCGACATCGTCGGTCTGCACGCTCTCGTCTCGGGTGCTCTCGCGGGCATGGTCGTCGACAACCACCCGCTTCCGTCGCTCGACTGGCTCGACGCCCGCGACTCGTTCTACGATGTCGTCGAGAACGGTCTCAACGCGACGGTATGGTGGGTCGACAAGGACGGCGACGTTACCCACGACAGGAGCGTCGTCTACGACGAACTGTTCGAGTATGCGCGCCTCGGTCTCGAAGGACACGGATTCGACGACGGGACGTACGAAAAGTACGTCGAACCCCTGCGCGTCCGTTGGGAGGAACGCGTCACGCCGAGCGTCTGGAAGAAGAACCGCGTACGCGAAGCGCTCGACGACGGAGCGTCTTTCGAGGAGGCGGTGCACGGAATGCAACGCGAATACGTCGCTCTGACGGACGAACACAACACGTTTGCGGAATGGATAGAATGACCGACACGGAAGCCGACGATGTTCTAGAAACGGTTCTGAACGAGGTAAGCCCGTCGGACGACGAAAGACTCACCTTACGCCGCGCTTACGAGGCGGTCCGAGAGCGCGCGCTCGACGCGCTCGGCAAGGCAGGCGTCGACGGCGACGTGACGCTCGTCGGTAGCGCGGCGCGCGACACGTGGCTTGCGGGCGACCGCGACATCGATGTCTTCCTCCTCCTACCCCCCGAACTCGACCGCGACGAGTTCGAGGAGGTTGGTCTCGATATCGGACGCGCTGTCTTCCCCGACGGCACGGTTGAGTACGCCGAACATCCGTACGTTCAAGGAACGGAGTCGGGATACGACGTTGATGTCGTGCCGTGCTACGACCTCGGTTCGACCGACGAACTCAGAAGCGCCGTCGACCGAACGCCTTTTCACAACGAGTACGTCCGCGAAATTGCTGACGAACACGACGACTTCGGCGACGAGGTACGTCTTCTCAAGGCATTCGCACGAGGCGCGGGCGTCTACGGTAGCGACCTCCGCACACGCGGATTCAGCGGCTACCTCTGCGAACTACTCGTCCATCGCTACGGAGGCTTCTCTTCGGTCGTTGACGCCGCCGCCGACTGGACGCCACCCGTCCGTGTCGAGTTCCGTGAACCGGCGACCGACGATCTCGAAGGACCTATGGTCGTCGTCGACCCCGTCGACCCGTCGAGGAACGTAGCGTCGGTCTTGAGCGAGGACTCGTTTGCGCGGTTCGTCGACGCCGCTCGCCGGTGGTTGAAGACGCCCGCCGAACGGTTCTTCTTCCCCGACGAACCCGAACCGATGGACGCGGAGACGCTCCGCGAAACGCTCGACCGACGCGGAACGCGTCTCGTCGCCGTCGTCTTCGACGCCCCGGACGTCGTCGACGACCAACTGTACCCTCAGCTACGCAAGACGCGTAGGTCGCTCGTCAACGAACTCGAACGCCTCGGATTTGACACCGTCCGCTCCGACGGGTTCGCCGACGGACGCGCCGTCTTGTTCGTCGAGGCTAACGTCGGCGCGCAGTCGAACGTCGAGAAACACGTCGGTCCTCCCGTCCACGTCGGCGAACACGCCTCCGCGTTCGCCGAAAAGTACGAGGACGCCGATGTCGTCGGTCCGTACATAGAGGACGGGAGGTACGTCGTCGAACGGGAGCGCGAACACACGACCGTCGAAGGCTTCGCGCGTTCCGACGGCTTCCTCGAAGTAGGCATGGGAAAACACGTCGAGGACGAGATACGTGACAGCTACGATGTCCTCGTTAACGAGGACTGCACAGCCCTACTCAACGAGTTCGGCGTCGAGTTCGCGCGTTACTTCGAACCTTCGTCTACGCGTCCCTGAACGGTGAGAGTACGTCGAGCAAGCCGGTTTCGTCGAACTCTGCTTCCACGACATCGAGTTCGCGCTCCGCGCCGTCCGACGTGTACGCCCTCCACGAACCTTCGTCGTACGGGGGAAAGACGACGAGATGGACACGTCCTCGGTTGGCGAAACGCGTGTAGTCCTCGCTTTCGAGTTCCCCGGACGGTGCCGACGCAACGGTACCGACTATCGACGACCGACGGGGGAGCGAGTCGACGCCGAGGACGCGGAAAACGTCGCCCCGCCTGTTGCCGGATTCGGGAACGTAGACGACCTCGGTCAGGACGCGTCCGTCGCGGTCCACGCCGACCTCCTGCGCCTCGGTCGAGCGTAGATGTGCTACGAACCTCTCAGGGTCGCTGTCCTCCGCCGAAGCGAGCGCAGTAAGGAGCGTCTCTCGCGCCACCCCAACGATGTCGTCACTCATGTCATTCTCCGACATCGCAGGTGTCGACGCCAAGTAGGGTGTACGCCCCGCAGAAACCCGTCACAGCCGTGAACAGCGTTATTACCCCGGCGAGGGCGACGACTACGCTGATGGGTGTCCCTAAGGTCTCACCGACGCCTGCAACGCCTGCTAGCCCTGCCACTCCGACTGCGAGAGCGACAATTCCTATCAGAGCACGTACACCTCGGTCGTAGCTACCGACGTTTTTCTGTAGGTTTACCATGTTAACATATACGTTCTCATAGCTAATAAATCCAGCACCACAATCCCTTTGTTCGGCGCACGCCTTTCGCCGACATGGCACTCAAGGAGTCCGAACGGGAAGAACTTGAGGTCGGCGACACCGCGCCAGACTTCGAGCTACGCGGCACCGACGGGGGGACGTACAGCCTCGATGAGTTCGACGGCTACACGGCGCTCCTCATCGTCTTCACGTGCAACCACTGTCCGTATGCGCAAGCGAAGTTCGACGTTCTCAACGGTATCGCCGAGGACTACGACGAGGTAGCCGTCGTCGGCGTGAACCCCAACGACGCCGACGAGTACCCCGACGATTCGTTCGAGAAGATGCAGGAACTCGTAGAGGACGGCACGGTACGTTACGACGCGTATCTGCGCGACGGGACACAGGAGGTGGCGCGCGAATACGGCGCGACATGCACACCTGACCCGTTCCTGTTCGAGAACCGCGACGGCGACTTCGTCCTCGTCTACCACGGGCGTCTCGACGACGCGCTCAACCCCGACGACGAACCCACGAAGCACCATATGCGCGAGGCGATAGACTCGGTTCTCGCGGGCGAGGATGTCGACAAGGGCTTCCTTCCGTCGCAGGGCTGTTCGATAAAGTGGAAGGGATGACGACGGTCACCCGTCTGCGTATATAGACTCTATCTCGTCCGCGTACTCGTCGCGTATCTCCCTGCGCTTCTTCTTCATCGTCGGTGTCATCAGACCGTTTTCCTCCGTCCACTCGTCGGCGACGGCGCGGAACTCCTTGACGCGTTCGAACTCCTCGAAGTCGGAGTTCGCCTCGTGTATCTCGTCCTCAAGTAGGTCACGGACGCGTTGGTCTTCGATAACCTCTTCGTCGTCTTCGGGTAGGTCGATGTCCTCCTCATCCGCCCGGTCACGTATCCTACGTACGTTCGGCACGACGAGAGCGCCGACGAACTTGCGCTCGTCACCCACGAGCATGCACTGGTCGATGTACTCGGAGGCGACAACGGCATCCTCGACGCGTTCTGCGGGGACGTTCTTCCCCGTCGAGAGGACGACGAGGTTCTTGACGCGGTCGACGAAACGGAGGTAGCC
>JBKHFQ010000110.1:0-4876 GCA_046540135.1 Halobacteriales archaeon | reverse complement strand
CCCCCGTGCGCCGTGTCGTGGTTGTTCGTATCGTTCGGCTGTACGATATCGCGGTTCTCTATGTAGGTGTCGGTGACCGTAGGCATACCCTGTAAACGGCGCGCCCCCTCATAGTCGGTGGGGATAAGAACCACCGTTCTAATCCGGCAGTAACCGTATATCCTACGACCGTTACGGTATGTGTGGTGGTAACATGTCACGTAACACCGACCTCTGTTCGAACTGTGCGCACAGGGAAGCCGACTGCACCCACGAACTTCGCGACGAACTCGTCGTCTATCTCTCCCGTAACCCGGAAGCCTCGTGTCCGTGTCGTGCGTGACGCCCGGCGCTGAGGAAACTAATATATACGTACGTCTATAATCGGGTGCGTGGAACTCCCGTTGGACGCGCCCCTCGTCCGACGCGTCAGCAACGAGTGGGGAGAGATAACCGACGCCTACTCCGAGATACGCACCCGCGTCGTCCTTGACGGCGCGAGCCTCGTCGACGTACACGTCGAAGGCGTGGGTCTGAGGTACGACGCGACGATGAACGGCGTCCGTGTCGCGCGCTCGGAGAAGAAGGGCGTATCCCTGAACCGTCGGAACACGACGATACACCTCTCCGCGCGCATACCGCGCGATAGGCTCATCGAATGGTGGCAGACACACGTCAACAACGGCGAACGCACCCGCCTCGTCATACGTCCGCATCTCACGGTCGACCTACCCTCCGTTGACCTCTCCGCAATCGACTTCGCGGGCGTCCTGCCGACGCGCCCGGGCGTCGACTCCGTCTCGGTTGAGACACCCAACTACACGAGCGAGTTTGAGACGAGCATCGCCGACTCGGTACGGACGCACGAGACGATGCGAGTCAAGGTGCTAGGCAAGACGGTCTTCGCTGTACAGGACGTTGACGCGTGGTGGGGGACCGCCGACGAGGACGAGACACCTCTTGACGTGCGCGTCTCTCTCCGGAACCCCAATCCGTTCGCTGTCGGCTTTGAGGACCTACGGTACACCGTCACGATGAACGGCGTCGATGTCGGCGAAGGGGCGGTCGACGACTTCACGCTCCCGGCGCGCGGCGACACCACGGTCACCTCGCGCGCCGTCCTCAACAACCAGCGTATCGCCGACTGGTGGACGACACATCTCCGTAGGGAGGAGCGCACCCGTACCGAGATATCCTTCGACGGCACCGTGACCGCGCTCGGCTTCAGCCGTGAAATCGGTGGACGTAGCTACTCCGACAGCTTCCGAACCGACCTTTTCGCGGGCGGTCTACCGTCGTAGAGCTACCTCGTCCCGCTCCGGGACGCGCTTGGTAGGACGTGCTCTTTCCTTTGATGTTCATATGGTTTATCTGTATGTTTGTTGTTTAATTCTGGCTAATTAGTTATAGACTACACCAAGGTTTATTACCTACCATTAGTTATGCTCGCTCAGAAGGTGGAACGATGAGGCTAAGAGACGTGAAGGACGAGATAGAGGACCGCGTCGACTGTCCGGCGGAAACGAGCATGGTTCTTGACCGGCTTGGCGATAGAACGCTCGAAGCACCGGGTGGCGAGTCCGAGACTGTCGCACAGGTGCTGGAACGCGACGGTACCGAGACTTACCGGACGACGGTCGAACTGTACGAGTCGATACTCTGCAACCTGAGCGAGGCTTACGTCGGCAGGAAGGAGTACGACGACCGCGGACCCAACCCGGTAGAAGAACCCGTCTCGTTTTAGCTCGCGCTACGAGGCTAGCGTCTGTAGGAAACCCCGCGTCAGCCGCGGGTGTACCGTTCTATATGCGCTCTAGGTTGGTGGCGCGCGGACCCTTGTCTGCTTCCTCGACCTCGAAACGGACTTCCTGACCCTCTTCTAGGTCAGGACCCTCTATGTCTTCCATGTGGAAGAAAACGTCCTCGGAGTCGTCGTCGTCGTTACGTTCTATGAAACCGTAGCCCTTCCTATCATGGAAGAAGCCGATCGTGCCTTCTGTCATGCGGCAGGCTACCTTTCGCGGGGACACGTAAAGCCCTTGTGTTACCACGGTGCCGTGGCATACCCACTCATGACCCCCCACAGTCATGTCGTCCCGTGACGTACGGGGCATATGACCGAATGCGACTACTGCGGGAGCTATGTACACGCGCACGACCCTGTGTTCACGATGGAGGAGCGCGAGTTCCGGCGTGTCGAGACAGGTGCTTTCTGCAACTACGCCTGCCTCTCGGCGTATATCGATGACGAAGCGCTCGCAGACGGCGCGGCGTGTTCCGTCGACCTCGACGTATGACCGGGGCACGCGACACCGATGCCGACGAGAAGGTGCGTCTCGGTCTGGCGCTCGTCCGTAGCCTCGAAGACGACGAGGTCGCGCTACCCGAACTCCTCGACCGTATAGAGGAGGCGGTTGGCGAGGCGCCCGCTTTGACGCGTGAGGTCGTCGAACGCGCAGAGGCGGAGGGCGTCCTGCGGCGCGAGGACGGCGAGGGGACGCCGCGGTTTAGCGTGGAGGGAACGACGGGCGTCGACTTCGATGACGACGTGGTGTCGAAGGAAGGCGAGTTCGACTGCGCCCGGTGCGGACGCTCGATAACGACGGGCTACTTCATCAAGTTTGACGACGGCGAAGTCGGACCGTACGGTTCGACCTGTATACGTAAGACGCTCGGACGCGAATGATTGATGGGAGCGCCGTGCGTAGAGCGGGTATGCGCGAACAGGAGATACGTCTCATACACGAGGCGGACGTCTGGGTTGCCGTCGATGTCGGAACGGGTGTGACGGCGCACGGCGGGACGCGCGACGAGGCGCTGACGAGTCTTGACGCCGAACTCGCTGTGCGCGACGACGATACGGACGACAGCGGTGGAATCGAAGATGCCGAAGACCTGCGGCGCGAGGTGGGCGTCGAAAAAGACGCTCTCGGCGACAACGGCTAAGATGGGCGACGGTATCGACCCCGACGATCTCCCGACGACCGTTGACGTCCTACGGTACGGAGAGGGTGAGGGCGCGAGGTACATGACCGTTCCGGGCGACGACGGCACCAAGGTCGTCGGCGCACATTCGCGCGATGTAGCACGTGGAAGACGGCGTAGACTTGCCGTATCCGTCGCCGTCGCGGGTACCGTAGCGGCGGTCGGCTACTACATCGGCGAGGTCGCTGTCGCGGCGTCGGCATTCTTCGTCGTCCTCGCCGCCGCGGCTTACGAGCGCTTCCGCTCGGACGGCGTGCCGGAGGTGGTCGGCAGGAACGTACACGCCGACGAGGCGCTTGACGAGTACGAAATCGAAGGATACGTCGACGAGGTCTTCGTCAACGATGGACCCGAACCGTAGCCAGCCCGGTTTCTGATACCCTTTCAGTCGCGTATCTTCTGCGTCGTCGTACGTATCACGTCCTCGACTATATCGTCGGCGTGAGATTCGACGAGACGGTCAACGACGACGTTTCCCGCGTCCTCTATCATCTCCTCCGTGTGCTCGTCGAAGACGGCGCGGACGCCGTGGCGTACCCCCTCCTGCACCGTCTCGGACCTACTCAGGACGGGTAGGTTGCTTATGACGGCGTTTTCAAGGTCACGGAGGAACTTCTCCTGGTTCTCCTCCTTGAGGCTCTGGACCACGCGCGCTCCGACCTCGTCGACTATCTCCTGCATCTGTTCCTCCGACAGACCTTCGAGCATGCTTCCGACCGGGTCGTATGCCGAGTCTAACTCCTCTTCGAGTTCGTCGTCTGGCATTCTTATCCCTTGTTGGTAAACAGACGGTATGTTCCGCGTCCGACCGCTACGGTTTCGTCGTTCTTCGTCTCTTTGATTTCGACGCGCGACACGCCCACCGTCCCGCCGGCGCGTACGACCTCGGCGTGCGCCACGGCATCGTCGGTCGCTGACGAGAGGTAGTCGACGTTCAGGCTTATGGTCGCAACGCCGTCGCGGACAGGGTCGTCGAGATGCGGACGTAGCGCCAACCCACCGGCGGAGTCGACGAGCGTGGCTATAGCGCCGCCGTGGAGCGCCTGCCTTTCGGTCGAGTTGGCGACGCCCCTGTGGTATTCGAGATGCAGAATGGTACTGTCGAGGCTGAGTTCGTGTACCTCCGCGCCCATGCGGGACAGAAACCCGTCCGAACCGTCGAGGTAGGTCTGTAAAGTCTCCGCCGCGTCGTCGGGAAAGTCGTGGGACACGTTAGGAGTACGCCGAAAGTCCGAGCATCTCGTTTCCGACGATAAGCTTCTGTACCTCCGTCGTTCCGTCCGGGATGGTCATGACGCGCGCGTCGCGGTGGTACCTCTGGAGCGGATACTCCTCTGACAGCCCCATAGCGCCGTGTATCTGGATTCCCTCGTACGTCACCTCGTTACATTTCTCGCACGCGTACCCCTTGGCGAGCGACGACATCAGGCGTGCGTCCTCGTCCGCCTCGCTCAGAAGGTCGATGGCGTGGTACGAGAGGCGGCGTGACGCTTCGGTCTTCGCCTTCATGCCGTACAGCTTCTCCTGTATCAGTTGGTGTTCGCCTATCTTCTTGCCGAACGACTCGCGCTCCTTCGCGTACTCGACCGAGTCGTCGAGCGCCGCCTGCGAGATACCCGTCGCCATCAGCGCCATTCCGGTGCGCATGAACGCGAAGATGGCGTTGAGCGGCTTGAGGTCGAAGAACAGGTCGACGACGCTCTCGGGGTACGGGAGCATCTCGTTGAGGCTCTTGCCCTCGACGACGGCGTTCGATATCATCTTCGACAGGTTGTTGTCTTCCGGAACGCGGACATCGTCGAGGTAGACCTCGCCCGTCGGGGACGCCTTCCACCCCATCTTTTCGAGCTTGCTCGTCTCGAACGGCGAGTTCTCCTGGTCGACGATGAACATGTCCTGCGCGTCGTTGTCC
>JBKHFQ010000109.1:0-4876 GCA_046540135.1 Halobacteriales archaeon | reverse complement strand
GACAAGGTGTGGGACGCCCACGCTGTACAGGAGCTACCCAACGGACAGACGCAGTTATTCGTGGGTCTCCATATGATACACGAGGTGACGAGTCCGCAGGCTTTCGGTATGCTCGAAGAGCGCGGCTATGAGGTCGCATTCCCCGACAGGACGTACGCGACGACCGACCATATCGTGCCGACCGACGACAGGTCGCGCCCGTTCGACGACGAGCAAGCCGAGACGATGCTGTCGGCGCTCGAAGGGAACGTTGATGAACACGGCGTCGAGTTCTTCGGTCTCGACTCCGGCAGGCAGGGCATCGTCCATATCGTTGGTCCGGAACTCGGTCTAACGCAACCAGGAATGACCGTCGTATGCGGCGACTCGCACACCTCGACGCACGGTGCGCTCGGTGCGGTCGGCATGGGTATAGGAACGAGCCAGATACGCGATGTCTTCGCGACCGGATGTATCGCGGCGGACAAGCAGGACGTGCGTCGTATCGAGGTGTCTGGGACGCTCGGCGAAGGCGTCTACGCGAAAGACCTCGTGCTGACCATCATACGCGAACTCGGCGTCGAGGGCGGCATCGGCTACGTCTACGAGTATGGCGGCGAGGCGGTGCGTGACCTCGACATCGAGGGACGCCTCGCCCTCTGCAACATGTCCATCGAGGGCGGAGCGCGCGCCGGGTACGTCAATCCGGACGAGAAGACGATAGAGTACCTCCGGGGACGCGAGTATGCGCCGTCGGGCGACGACTGGGACGACGCCGTCGAGTACTGGCGCTCGGTAGCGAGCGACGACGATGCGGAGTACGACGATGTCGTCGAGATAGACGGCGACGGTATCGAACCCATGGTGACGTGGGGAACGAACCCCGGACAGGTTGTCGGCATCGGCGAGGAGATTCCTGAACCTGACGAAACGAACGACGCCGACGCAGCGCGTAAGGCGCAGGACCACATGGATGTCTCGCCGGGCGAAAAGATGCGCGGCGTGAACGTCGATGTCGTCTTCCTCGGTTCGTGTACCAACGGACGCCTCTCGGACCTCCGTGAGGCGGCGCGCGTCCTCGAAGGACATGAGGTACACGACGATGTACGCGCTCTCGCCGTGCCGGGTTCGCAGACCGTTCGGTCGAAGGCTGAGGATGAAGGTCTGGACGAGGTGTTCCGCGACGCGGGATTCGAATGGCGCGAACCCGGATGCTCGATGTGTATAGCCATGAACGGCGACCGTATCGAGGACGGCGAACTCTGCGTCTCGTCGTCGAACCGGAACTACGTCGGCAGGCAGGGCGCCGAGGGCGGCAAGACCGTACTCGCGTCGCCTGCGACGCTCGCGGCGAGCGCCGTACGCGGCGAAGTCGCTGACCCGAGGGAGGTGTTCTGAATGTCGGACACCGAATCGGGCGACGAGCGCAAAGCCGTCCGGCGTGTCGCCGGCACGGGCGTACCTCTCCGAGGCGACGACATCGACACCGACCAGATTGTACCGGCGCGTTTCCTCAAGGAGGTCACTTTCGACAACATGGGTAAGTACGCCTTCTACGACGCGCGCCGCGACGACGACGGCGAACTAAACGACCACCCGCTCAACGTCTACACCGGTAACGTACTCGTCGTGAACGACAACTTCGGCTGTGGCTCGTCGCGCGAACACGCACCGCAGGCGCTGATGCGGTGGGGTGTCGAGGCTATCGTCGGCGAGTCGTTCGCCGAAATCTTCGCCGACAACTGCAAGTCGCTCGGTATACCTACAGTAACCCTCGACGCTGACGATGTAGACGAGATACAGACGCGTCTCGAGGACGAACCCGACACTCCGCTGGAGGTCGACATCGAGAAGGAGCGCGTCGTCGTCGGCGGGACGGAGTACGACGCCGACGTGACCGAAGCACAGAAGGAGGCTCTCATTGAGGGAATCTGGGACACGACGGCGCTGATGCGTTCGTCGCTCGACAAGGCGAAAGAAACCTACGACGACCTACCCTACACGGACTGGTAAGTATGGATGACGAGAAAGCACGTGAAGCGATGCACGAAACCGACGCTACGGTACGCGTGGGAAAGAACGGCGTCGGTGCTGTCGCCGACGAACTCGCGGAACAGCTTGCCAACGACGAACCGCGTAAGGTCAAGTTCCTCCGGTCCGCCCGCGGCGGTACGACGACCGACGAACTCGCTGAGGAACTTGCCGACGAGGCAGGTGCGCGTCTCGTCGAGACCCGAGGGCATACTGCGGTCTACGTCCGCGACCGTTAGAGGTCCTTGACGCGCGCCCTTCGTAGCTTTCTGACGAGGTCACCGCCGAAGACCGGCAGGTCGTCGCCGCCCCGTGCCGTTACGAACTTGGCGTCCACGACGACAGGTTCATCGTAGGCGCGCCCTCCCTCTTCCTCGACCGCATCCGCCGTCTCACCCGCCGCGGCGACCTGTCTGTCCTCTGCGACGCCTGCCTTGACGAGGACCCGAACGCCTTCGCCTACCGCGGTGACGAACGCCCCCTCCTCGGAGTTACGGCGCACGAACTCCGCCCCCCTCTTGAGTTCGTCATCCGCCGGGTTGCCGTCGGAAACGTGTACGAGGTCGTAGACCCCTTCGTCCTCAAGGTCCACGTCAGAAACGAGCGGTTCGCCCTCGGAGTCGTGTACGTCTTCCCCCGCGACCGCGAACTTGACCGTAACGTCCTCCTCCCTCAGTCTCTGGACGACGTACAGGCGTTCGCGTGCGTCGAAGCCGTCGAATGCGACGAAGACCGCTTCCATGGTTGAGGATTGCGGCGCGGGCGTAAATGCGCTTCCTTAGACGAAGGAGATATCCGGCGTCGGAGCGAAGACGCGACATGCTCGACGACATCGTCAGCCATCTCAACGTACTACTCGGAAACGACGAATGGGCGTCTGTCGACGCCGCGACGAACGGTCTTCAGGTTGAGAACTCCGGCGACGTTTCGCGTGTCGCCTTCGCCGTCGATGCCGCAACGCAGACGGTGGATGAGGCGGCGGACCGTGGAGCGGACATGCTCGTCGTACACCACGGCTTCTTCTGGGGCGGGAAGGATGCGGTCGTCGGACAGGACTACGAACGTTTTATCCGTCTGTTCGACTCCGACATGGCGCTGTACGCCTCGCACCTTCCCCTTGATGCCCACGAGGATGTCG
Organism: Halobacteriales archaeon; assembly: GCA_046540135.1. GTDB lineage: Archaea > Halobacteriota > Halobacteria > Halobacteriales > Halorutilaceae > Halorutilus. The sequence continues at coordinate 1,728 of JBKHFQ010000109.1, read as the reverse complement.
GCAACAACGCCCTTCTTCTCGACTCTCTCGACGCGTCGCCTGTCTCGCGTTTCGCTGACTTCGGTGCCGGCGAGGTCGGATGTGTGGGCGAACTTGACTCACCGGTCGAACTAAACACCTTTGTCGACGGTGTCGCTGAGACGGTCGACAACGACCCCACGGTTCTTGACTTCGGACCCGACGAGGTCGAACGCGTCGCCGTCCTGACGGGCGCAGGCGGCGGGCATATAGCTGAAGCCGCCGCGACGGACGCTGATGTCTACATCACGGGCGAACCCAAGCATCGCGCCCACCACGACGCCCGCGAACACACGCTCAACGTCGTCTTCGCGGGTCACTATCACACCGAAACCTTCGGAGTCCGCGCCCTCCGCGATGTCGTTGGTGCTGAGTTCGACGTGGAGACGTTCTACATCGACCGACCGACGAGCGTTTAGTACTCCTCGTACGTTCTCTCAACGCCGGTGTCGCCTCCTATAGAGCCGCTCACACGGCTCGTCACGACGTCGAAGACCGCGACTACCGGATACAGGACGACGGAGACGACCGCCATCGGACGCGCGGCGCGGAGCGCCCATCTTTCGGCGTTCCCGAGACCGTACGACTTGGGGATTATCTCGCCCAAGACAAGTATGAGAACGGAAGCCGCCGTGGTTGCGACCACAGCCGCTGTGCCACCCGAAAAGCGCTGAGCGACCAGAAGCGTCACGATGCTCGAAATAGCGACGTTGACGACGTTGTTCCCGACGAGCAAGGTGACGAGGAGACGGTGGGGGTCGGAGCGCAGACGCGTGAGCGTCTCACCTTGCACATCCTCGCCGACAGTCCCCGAGGGGAGCGAGAATACGGCTATCTCCGTACTCGAAAAGAAGGCACTCACACCGAGGAGCGCGGCTATGAGGGCGACACCGAGAACGAGTGTGATTGGCATACCGTTACACCGGACGGGCAGCATAAAAGCCGAACGGTGCCCTCAAACGAGCGCTATCCAACGACGACGTTTTTACGCCGGACCGCGTAGACCGTACAGCCGATGACGACGCTCACCCTCCGACGCGAGAGCGGATGACGAACCCTATGAGTGCCGAGGCTGTATATTGACTACCCTTCCCCGGCGTTTCCCCATACGCGCGTCATTTATGATACAGTGCTGTAGCATACGCCATGCTACGTTTCTACGTGTTGCTGAAAACCGCAAGACAGCGATGGGGTCGGAGGGATTTGAACCCCCGATCGACTGGTCTCCCCGGTGACGCCTCAGCGCTCCAGAGGGTCGTCAACGTCCACGTTGATCAGACGCGGACTCGGTAGACCAGTCTGGAGTTTCATCAACGACGCGGAGACAGGCTCCGTCCGCCGAGACGGTGTTCCTCTGGAGCCAGTCGCCTTCCCGGGCTAGGCCACGACCCCTCGGTCGGTGTACGTGGAAGGCGTCTAAAGTAATTTCGGTCTTGAGGTCGCCCGGACTATCCCTTCTTGAAACCGATGAGTGCGCCCGCTGTGAATCCTCCGCCGACGGGGAGCATGCTGAGGAGACTTTCGAAAAGACCGCTTCCTCCTGCGGCTTGTGATGTTGTGTTTGATGCGTTACCTGTGCTGTTTCCGCCCATCGTCGCGTTCGCGGCGGCGGTTGTCGTGTTCGCCGCCCCGGTGTACAGCGCCTCCCAGTTCACTTCGAGTACGCCGCGGGTTTCGAGGAACTTGAAAAGCGCCAACTGAGCACCGATG
>JBKHFQ010000108.1:0-4887 GCA_046540135.1 Halobacteriales archaeon | reverse complement strand
TCTTATCCCTCAACCGCCGTCTTCCTCGACGAGGATACCTGCCACCGCAGGACCGTCGGGTAGTTCGATACGTGTTCCGTGTACCATGAGACGCCTTTCGTCGCCGTCCGCCGTCTCCGCGGTGAACGAGTAACGGATGGTGTCGACCTCGCCCTTCTCGCGCTTACGCAGGTTTTCGCGCATCATCTCGCGGTCCTCTTTATGAGGGACGTACTCGGTCGGCGGTCTACCGACCACGTCGTCGACCTCTTCACCGAGAATCTCTGCGAAAGCGGGGTTGACGTAGTCGAAGACTCCGTCCTTGACGACGTAGACGCCCGCGAGGCTCTGGTCCACGATGGCGCGGAAACGTTCCTCCGACTCCTTGAGGCGTCTCTGGTTCTCCTTCCGTTCGGTGATGTCGCGGACGATGGCTAAAATCCTGTCGTCACCGTCTATCGTGGCGCGTCTCAGACTGACCTCTACCCAGAACTCGTCGCCGTCCTTGGTCACGTTCCTCCACTCGAATATCTGCGAACCTTCTTCCTCCGCAAGCCGTATCTTCTCGACAGCATCCTCCTGCGTGTACCCCTCCGCCGAGATTTCCTCGACGTTGAGTCCGAGCGCCTCTTCGCGTGTATAGCCGTACATCTCGCACATGCGCTCGTTTACGTCGAGTATCTCGCCCGTCTCGGGGTCGTGGACGAAGATTGCATCGTTCGCCTTGTCGAATATCTCGCGGTAGTTGGTCCGGGCGCGCTCCCTCTCGACGATGTTACGGACCCGGTTTGCGAGTACGTCGTGTTGCTCGCGCCCGGGGTCCTCGACCCCGGCGATGAAGCCGCGTAACGTGGTGCGTACGACATCCGTAGCGCCCGCCTCTATCGCCTTCATCTCCTCCTCCGACGAAACGTCACCGAGGAAAGCCACGAAAGGCACGTCGCTCGACGCGCGCACCCTCCGTAGTATATCGACGCTGTGGATCTCGTCGGTCCCTTCTCCGCATACAACGCAGTCGAGGTCGTCGCCGTCAACGAGGTCAACCGCCTCGTCAACCGAAGCCGCGACGGTGACCTTGAACCCATCGTGCTCTTTGAGGAACCCTTTTACTGAGTCCAGAACCTCCCGGTCGTCTCCCACCAAGAGGACCCGGTATCCCCCTCCGGTTTTCGCTCCCATCGCGTTAAGATTCTTGCAACAGTTCTTATTCCTTTTGCTGTTTTGCGGGGGTCCGGACGGTCACCGAAAGACAAAAGAGTTATATGTGTAAAGTCTTACCGTCTAACTGTAAAGCTCGGTTTACAAAGCCGGGCGCACGCCCTGGTTGGACAAGGCTCGGTCCCCATCACCCTCCCCCTTGATGTCCCCCATCCGAGCCGGAGCGCGGTTCGACTCCGCGCCGGGGCATTCTTACCGTACGGCTTCTTTTGGTCTCCATGGATGGCGGCACAGATGCACTCGTCAGCGAAGGCTCGTCCTTCGATGTCGGCACGTACGGAGTCAGACAGAAGGTTGGTCTCGTGCTCGGACCGCTTCTTTTCGCTATCGTCCTTGCTGTACCGTCGCCCGACGGTCTCACGTACTCCGGACAGGCGGTCGCCGCTACGACGGCGTGGGTGGCTACGTGGTGGATAACCGAACCCGTCCCCATTCCTGCGACATCGCTTCTTCCTCTCGTTCTCTTTCCCGCAACCGACGCCGTCTCGCCCGGCGACACAGCCTCGCCGTACGCGAGCTCCATCATCTTCCTATTCGTGGGTGGATTCCTTATAGCGGTCGCTATACAACGGTGGGGTCTTCACCGTCGTATCGCCCTCCATACGATAGCCGTGATAGGCTCGAACCCCGACCGCATCATACTCGGATTCATGGTGGCGACGGGGTTTCTGTCGATGTGGGTGTCGAACACCGCCACGGTCGTAATGATGACGCCTATCGGTCTCGCCGTCGTGAAGCAGGTATCCGACATCGTTGAGGACAGCGGCGTCGGCGTCCCGGTCGGACGCGGCGAGTTTAGCTTCGGCACGGCTCTCATGCTATGTATCGCGTACTCGGCGTCTGTTGGGGGCGTGGGAACCCTTATCGGCACGCCACCTAACGTCGTCTTCGCCGGCGCGGCGAGCGAAATCTACGGTCAGGATATCTCGTTCCTCGAATGGATGCTGTACGGTGTGCCCGTCGCTGTCGTGGGTGTCGTCGGCGTCTGGCTCTACGTCACCAAGGTCGCGCACCGCCCGCGTATCGACTCGCTCCCCGGCGGAATCGAGGTCGTCGAGAACGAAATAGAGTCCCTTGGAGAGATGTCGCGCGAGGAGAAGCTCGTGCTCGCTGTCTTCGGGACGACGGCGGTCGCGTGGATACTCCGCTCGTTCGTAATCAACCGTTTCCTGCCCGGCGTCGACGACAGCACCGTCGCCGTTGCGGGTGCTCTCCTTCTGTTTCTCGTTCCCGCGCGCGACGAGGACGGAGAGCGTACCGCTCTCCTTGACTGGACAACGGCGCTCAAGATTCCTTGGGGTATCGTCCTGCTTTTCGGCGGAGGTCTCTCGATTGCGGCGGCGTTCGACTCGACGGGTCTTGCGGAATGGATAGGCGGCTTGCTCGTCGGACTCGAAGGCGTCTCGGTCGCGGTTCTCGTCGTCGTTGTCGTTGTTCTCACAATACTCCTCACCGAGGTAACGTCGAACACAGCGACCACAGCGATGCTGATGCCTATACTCGCGTCTCTCGCCGTCGGTGTCTCGGTCCATCCGTACGGCGTCATGATTGCGGGAGCTACCGCGGCGTCGTTCGCCTTCATGCTCCCGGTTGCGACGCCTCCGAACGCTGTCGTCTTCGGTTCGGGATACATAACGATGCCCCAGATGGTGCGCGTCGGATTCTTCCTCAACGTCCTAGGCGCTATACTGATAATCGCCGTCTCTCTCACCTGGCTACCGTTCGCGTGGGGCATCGACCTGACCACATTACCTTCTTGGGCTGTCTGAGGTTCAAGCGGAGACACTATATGTGCAGGGGATGTATACCACGCAAAGAAGACATGGAGAACGAGGTCTACAGGGTTCGCGCCAGCTTTGAGGTACCGCTTGACGAGCTACGCGACTTCCTCGACGGCTACGGACCCCCTGCCGAGATAGACGGAATCGATATCGAGAGACGCGGGAACAAGCTGTTGCTGACCGCAGACGCCGACCGCGACGCTTCGAACTACACGCCTACTGCGCTCTTAAAGGCGAGCCTAAAGGAGAGGCGTCTTTACAAGACGGAAGACGGCTGGTCGCGTGAAGACCCGAGTAAGGAGGTCTTCGGCGACGAGGAGGTGGAGACGAAGACGGTCGAGTACGCCTGCTTCAAGGGAGACCGTGAGACGGTCCTACAGAACACGGCTCTCCGTTACCCTATGTTCCGTGTCCTCGCCGACATCGCTCGTTTCGCGGGTGTCGGCGAACTCACGGGTATCTCTGTCGTCGACGGTGAACTTTCGGCGACGCGTATCGTCGAGGGCGAGGAGAGACCCGCGACTGTCGAGGTCATCGACCCCAGCGAAGACAGGAACGAGACCAACGCATCGGGGTGGCGAGACAACAGCCTCATCGGCTAACGGACCCACGACTTATCTTCCCTCGGTACGTAGTCGCGGCGGATGTTCGAAACCGACAGACGTAGCCTCTGAAGCTGTCCGGCGTACTCACAGCGACGGCTTTTGTTCCCGTAGTCTCGGCTTCTTCCGACGGATGACGCTTGCCACGTGGTGACCCCGGTAACACGGCGACCGTCTCCACCGGTCCGGAGGACGGCGAAGACGATGATACCGGTGCGTCGGGCAACACCACCGACCATCCGGCTGAAGCCCCCGCGGTCAAGAAGGTGACGGCGAAGGGCTTCCGGGCTTCGGGGTATCCGCCTTTGTCGTAGCGGCGGTGGGTGCCGCCGTGAAACGGGTCGCGTCTGACGAAGATTCTTAAGCCAACCGTCTAACGTTAGACTGATGCCGGACGACTGGAACAACGGTCTCGAAAGCGAACCCGTGACCACGTACGTCGACGAGACCACCAAGGAGGTATGGAAGGAACACGCCGAGGCGCTCGGCATGTCGCTGAGCAGGTTCGTTGAGAGCATGGTCAACGCCGGAAGGTCCCTGCACGAGGAGACCGCCCCGGAGGGTTACGAGGAGGTTGACGCCGCGAGCGCGAGACGCGAGGCGGAGGCTTTGAGACAGGAGCTTGAAGCACTTGAAGACGCTGAGCGCGCCGACGCCGTTGAGGTCTACGCAGTCCTTGAAACGTCGGCTGAGTACGAGACCGTGGAGTCCGTCGCCGACCGCGTTGAGGCGGACGAGTCGGCGGTCTACGAGGCGCTACAGACTCTGCTTGACGAAGGACTCGTCGAGTACGACACGATGCGTAACGCGTACAGAGCATGACAGCCGAAACCACGGTCGACGACCACGACTACATAGAGGAGTTCGCCGCCGACATGCGCGCCTACGGAAAGTCGCCGTCGACTGTCTACGAGTACGAACGCGTCCTGCGCGACTTCGACGACTTCCTTGACGGTGGACACGCCGACGCGACCCGTCGAGACTGTATGCGGTACGTCGCACATCTCCGCGATACGGAGCTTTCGGGGTCCTCGATAGCGACGTACGCATCGTACGTCCACCGTTTCTACGCCTATCTCGTCAAGGCGGCGGAGTACCCGCATGACTCCAACCCCATGGCTCTCGTGACGGATGAGATGGACGAGTCCGTCGACAAGAACCCGCGTAGGCGCGAACTGACGGTTGATGATGTCACCGACTTCATACGGACGGTCAACCATCCCCGCGACCGGTGTATGCTCGTCCTGCTGTTCAAGACGGGTCTACGCGCGGGCGAGCTTGCCAACCTTGACCTGCGCCACGTCTCG
>JBKHFQ010000107.1:0-4892 GCA_046540135.1 Halobacteriales archaeon | reverse complement strand
GTCGGTACGCTGAAAAGCACGCTCACGGGATGCTCGTCGAGTATCTCCGCCCATTCGGCGGGGTCGAACTCGCCCTCGTAGGTGAGGAGGGTCGTCCCCCAGAACCAAGCACCGAGCGTGTTGATGGGTCCTGTGAGCCATCCGAGGTCGCCCGTGGACCAGTAGAGGTCGTCGTCCTGCAGGTCGACGGCGTAGTGCTGTGTAGCCGCGACGCCTACGACCCAACGCTGTTTGTGCAGGACGCCCTTTGGCAAGCCCGTCGTCCCGCTCGTGTAGTAGAGGAGTGCGTCGTCCTCGCCTCCCGTGTGTGCCGTCTCGTAACCGCCGTCCGCCGATTCGAGCGCCTCTTCGTACGATGTGTGTCCGCCGGCGTCGCCGACGACGAAGACCGTGTCGACATCCGCTTCCTCAAGCGCCTCCTCGACCGTATCAAGGTTCTCGGAGGTCGTGACGAGCGCGGAGGCGTCGCAGTCGTTTAGCCTGTACGAGATGCCGTCGGGTCCGAAACGTTCGTTGACGCCGCCGAAGACCGCGCCGCGTTTGAGCGTTCCTATGAGCGCGACGTAGTGCTCCGGTATCCGCGGCATGTAGCTAAAGACGCGGTCACCCTCGCCGACACCGTGCTCTTCGAGCGCGCCCGCGAACGCGTCCGACCGTTCCGCGAGTTCGCCGAAGGTCAGACGGGTCGTTTCGCCGTCCTCCGAGACGTGAACAAGAGCGTCCTTCTCGCCGTCGTCCTCGGCGTGCCTGTCGCACGTCTCGTGTGCTATGTTTAGTTCGTCGGGAGCGTTCCAGTCCGCCTCGGCGTACATCTCCGACCAGTCGAAGCTCCCGTACAGTTCGTCGTACTCCGCCATGTTGTGCTCCGGCGACATATCTTGGGGTATTGTTCCTCGCACCTATTCAATCTAGCCCCGTTTTCACCGTTCCCAGCCACGTGTGTCGCACCGGTTGTGTGCGACCGCCGTCGCGTGGTCAGCGTGAAGGGCGACGGGACCGAGTGAAATGCGACGCGCATCTCTGACCGCCGACAGGTCCTCGTCGTCGAAGTCGCGGTGGTCCGAAACCACGAACGTCGGTTCCTCCGTGGGTGCGTCGTATCCTTCCTCGCCGTTCTCGTGTAGAACAACAGTCTCGCCGTCGGTCGTGTTGACGGTCTCGGCGAGCGACCTCTCGGCGACGTAGACCCCCCGTGATGCCTCGACCTCGTGGTACGTCCGCTCGTCAAGCGCGGCACGCACGACGCCCGCGATGCTACGCTCGTCGGGGTTGAGTCCCTGTACGCGCGCCCCCTCGAAACGGACTGTTACGTCCCTGTCGCCGCTCCGGATGACGAGATGTGCCGTCGTGTTCTCGCGTACTCCGTGTGACGTGAGAAGCGCGGCGTTGATGCACCGACACAGGAGGTCGAGGCGTCCCGCGCCCGGAAGGTTGTCGAGCGAGAAATCCGCGTCGGTCGGTGCTTCGTGCGCCACGAGGACGAAGTCACGCGTCACAGTCGAACACCTCCCGCGTCGCTTCTTCGACAGCCTCGTCGGCGAGCGCAAACAGGTCGTCGGGTTCGGCGTCGCGTACCTCGTCGACCGTGGCGTGTGTCTCCGGGTTTTCGGGTGCGACGGCGTGACACCCCGCGTTGACCTTCGACGCATCGTACGTACCTATATCGCGTGCCTCCTTGACTACCTCGTGCTTGTCGAAAGAAAGGAGAGGTCTGTGGACGGGTAGGGAGCACGCCGTATCGGTTGCGCGTAGGTTCCGCGCCGTCTGACTCGATTTCTGTCCCACCGCTTCGCCCGTCACGACGCCGACCGCCTCGACGCGTTCGGCGACGGTCTCCGCAACGCGGAGCATGAAACGTCTGTATGACAGCATCCTCGTCCCACCGACATCTTCGACAAGTCTGTCGACGGCTTCCTCGGCGTCCACGCGCCAGAGACGTAGCTCACCCGGAACGTAACTCGCCAACGCCTCCGCTGTCTCGTATGCCCGCGCGACGTGGTCCGGTCCGCCGTGCGCGCCGGCATCGACGTAGACGAGTTCGGCGGGGCATCCGCGGCGCATCGCCCGCCACGCCGCGACGGGCGAATCGATACCGCCGCTGACGAGAGCGACGACCCGTCCCTGCGTCCCGTAAGGAAGACCGCCGGGACCGTCGCGCTCCTCCGCATAGACGTAGGCGTCGTCCAATCTGCATTCGACGCCGAAGACGTTGTCGGGGTCGTCGAGGTCGACCGGGGCGTCAACCGCGTCGGCGACCGCCGCGCCCGCCTCACGTTCGACATCGACGCTCGTGAACGGATGCGCGTCCTCGTCGCCGGCGCGGCGCGCCCTGACGGCGAACGAACCGCCGTCGTACGTTTCTCGCGCCACCTCCGCGACAGCCTCGGTGATACGGTCCATCCGAGCGTCGGTCACGACACAGGGACTCGCAGAGGAGACACCGAACGTCCGCGTCACGGCATCGGTCGCCTTCCCGATGCTCCCGCCGTCCGTCTGGACAAGTATACGCGACCATTCGCGTCTTACCGTCGCCTCGACCCCTGCCTGCGCGACGGTGCTTTCGACGTTCCGGCGCAGGCGCTCCTCCATACGTCGCCGTACCGACGAACTCTTGACGCCTATCTCGCCGTAACGTACGAGGACGGTGTCCTGTTCCACGGCGTCCTGAAGTCCTCTCTTCTATTACGGCTTGTGGTTCCGACGAGCGACGGCGAGGACTCGTAACGTCTTTACGACGCCCGCCCGTAACCCGTCCGATGACAGCCGTTGACTCGCGGGTCGCCGTGCCGTCGGAGGACGACCTCGCGCGCCTCCTCCAGATAGGCGTGGTCATCGAGGAGTACGCCGAGGAGAAGAGCGCCCGCCTCCTGTCCGACGAGGTCGAGGACGAGGAGGTCCGCGAGACTCTCGACGAGGCGCTGACCGAGAGCGACGAACACAGACGCCGTCTACTCTCTCTTGTGCGCGAGATTGGGGAGGATGTAGACGAGGGACGTGTCGAACGTCTCGTACGTGAAGCCGTTGAGGCGAACGTTCCGTCGCCAGACGACGCCGACGAGGCTTTGCACCACCAGCTCGAAAGCGAGCGTCTCGCGGGTTCGTACTACGACAGCCTGATAGAAGCGTGCCGCGCCTCGACTCGTATAGACGACGAGACTGTCGGACGCGTCGTCGAGACGTTGGAGGAGATACGTGACGACGAGTACGAGGACGCCGAGAAGATACAGAAAGAACTCAGCCAAACATGACAGAGCTAACCATCACGGAGAGCACGGAGATGTACCTCAAGGAGATATATCTGCTGTCGCGTGACGAGGGTCGTGCGAAGACGGGGAGCATCGCAGACCGTCTGGGTGTCTCGCCGCCGAGCGTCACCGAGAAGCTCTCGTCGCTCGAAGAAGCGGGTCTCGTCGAGTACGAGAAGTACAAGGGCGCGCGCCTCACGTCCGAGGGAGAGGAGACGGCGGAGAACGTTCTACAGAAGCACTGCCTTGTCGAACGTTTCCTCGTCAAGTTCCTCGGCGTCGAGGAAGGTTTCCACGAGGAAGCCTGCCGTATCGAACACGTCATGAGCGACGATGTTGCAGACGAACTCGGCGATATCGTCGAACAGAAGCCCGAGTGCCCGTCGTGCTACGACGCCTCGAAGGGTCACTGCGCGGCGCTGTTCACGAGTTAGGGAACAGAAGAGGCTTAAGGACCGTGTACAGGATGGCACCCGCACCGAGTACTGCGAGGAAGCCGAATGCGAGCGTGAAGATGTCGCCGAACTCCATGAGGACGAGACGTTCGCGTGACGCATATGGGTTGTGGTAATGAACGGCACAGAAACAGACATCGAGGCGGAGTACCGAGAGACAGAAGACGAACGCATCCTCGAACTACGACGCGACGCCCGATGCGTCACCGTCTCGGTCACCAAGAAAGGGTACGGTATGCTCATAGTCGCAGACGAGACCGGCGAACTCGAACGTTACTACGGACTCGACATGGCTATCGACCACGCCGCCGAGGCTCTCGGCGTCCCTCCGTCCGCGGTCGAGGTCCCTGCAGATGCGAGCGACATGGGGATGTAAAATTTACAACCTTTACCTTCAACGTCTTATAACCCCATTTCTTCAATCCTTCGCGCCGTATACCGTGCCCATAAGTAGTAAAAGTAAAGTGTGGTTGTCGCCTGGTCAAAAACGAGCCTGATGAGGACACCACACACGCTCTCGGCGGAAGATAACGACGAGGGTTTCGTGTCGGCGCACCAACGCACGAGAGGAAATGGGGGTACCGGCGTCGTTGAGTCTATCCACCAGAAGGACGCGGGCGCTGTCTTTCTCAACGGCGTCGCCGTCTACGCACGTTACGGCGGCGAGACAGGACACGAAGCGCTCGGTTCGCTCGTTGACGACGACTCCGCTGTCCGTTTCAAGGACTGCCGACCCGAAGACGTGCGTATGTTTCGGACGTACGTCCGTTACCTCGGTGACGAAGCCGTCATCGACGCCGAACCCCTCAAAGACAGTCGCGTCGAGATGCAGAGGGTCGAAGGCGTACTCGTCGACGGTGTCAGGAACCTCGCGGCGGCATCGTGGCGCGGCGAGTCCGATACCTCCGACCGCACGTTCTTCCCGGAAGGCGACCGTGTCGCCCTCGTCGCCGACCCCGTATCGCTCAAGAGGTACGTCGATGCCAACGACATAACGGGATACGCCGCCGGGGAGGGGACGGTCGTCACCTTCCGCGACGGCGATACCGTCGATGGTGCGCCGGTTGACCTTGACGACCCCGTACGTTCCGAGGTTGACGCGGGCGGTGGATGGGTCGTCGTTGACTCCGACGCCGATAACGACGACGCGGCGGATGACGGTGACGGCTTCCTGATCCGTATCTTCTGAACT
>JBKHFQ010000106.1:0-5035 GCA_046540135.1 Halobacteriales archaeon | reverse complement strand
ACGGCGTCTGCGTCGCGTACCTCTCTTGCGACACATGCGTCCGGCACGACGGCGCCGGTGCCCACCTCGCCGGCAAATCCGACACCTTCGCCACCGGGTAACGACTCCGCGACGGTAACCGAGGCGTCGGTGCGTCTGAGCGCTTCACTGACCGTTCCGGAACGCGAAACCGTTACGACGCGTTTTGCGTCCCGGATACGTTCTGCGGCTTTCTTCGCGGCGACTTCGTCGGCTTGGTAGCCGTTGCTAACCGCGGCATGTGACTTACTTTCTATTTCGTCCGCCGTCTCACCGTCCGCCGCACGCGCCACACGGTTACCCACGACCGACATCGACGGGCGCGCGTCGATAAGTCGCCGCGCTGTCTCGCGCGCCTCATCTAATCCTTCGCTCGCCGCCGTGTCGCGTAGCACCTCCAGAGCGCGCGCCGCGACGTACGCCGAACCGTGTTCGTTATCCTCCGCGACCGTCTCGACCGACGGAGCGACGGCGGCGTACGAGTCCCAGAGACGTGGCACTGTCTCGCGTCGAAGAATCTCCGTCGGCGCGCACCAGCCGATGCCCTCGCTCTCGTAGTTCGTCTCAACCTCGCGGGTCGGCGTGTTGTACAGGAACGGATGGACGCGCCAGTCGCCGTGTTTGTCGTCCTCCACGACAAACGCGTCGCCGCGACGGACGAACGACGCGTCTTCCAAGCCGGTCTCCTCACGTATCTCGCGTTCGGCGTCCTCGTGCGCGTCGTCGGTGTACTCCTCGACGTATCCCGAAACAGCGCCCCAGTCCCCGGCGTACGAACCCGTCTCGTCGCTCCTTCGGAGAAGAAGGACCTCGCCCGTCCGCGGGTCGCGTATGAAACACGTCACCACGTCGTCCATATCTGTCGTCGTCGCTCCGCGGGTAAGACTCTTGTCGCACCCGTCCGTAGGGCGTCGCATGCAGGTAGCCCTTGTAAGCGATAGCCACGTTCCCGAACGTGCCGACGAGATACCTGACCAGGTAATTAACGCATGCGAGGATGCCGACGTGACCGCGCACGCAGGCGACTTCACCTCACCGGAGGCATATGACAAGTTCGACGCGACGGGCAAACTGGTAGCCGTACACGGGAACATGGACGATGTTCTCGACCTACCCCGCGTCGACTCGTTCGCGGCGGGTGGCGTTGAGTTTGCCGTCGTCCACGGCACGGGTTCACCCATCAACTACGAGGAACGTGTCACAGAAGCTGCACGCGACGAAGTAGGCGAGGACGCCGTCGCCGTCTCAGGACACACGCACGAGGTCACCGACGAGACGTACGACGGGGTGCGGCTTCTCAACCCGGGTAGCTGTACCGGTGCGATGCCTGCCTCGCGTGCGACCTATATGCTCGTCGAGGCGGAAGATGGGGGAATAGATGTCGAGGTGGTCGAGGTCGGATGAATCTCGGCTGGTTAGCGCTCGAAGTGAAGTACCTCGGACGCGCACGAGGGTTCTACGCCGACCGCCTTGGTCTCGACGTTGTACGCGAGTCCGAAACCGAATGCGTTCTCGCGGCAGGCGACACCAAACTCGTCCTGCGCGCACCGAGCGACGTCCCACGCGGCGGCGTGCACGTCCATTACGCCTTCTCGACGCCGCGTGACGGCTACGCGCGCTGGAAGGAGGAACTCGATGTGGTCGAGGAGCGCGACTTCGGCGCGTACTCGTCCCTGTACTTCTACGACCCCGACGCTCACTGCGTCGAGATAGGCGAATCCGATGCGTCGGGCGAAGGTATCGTCGGAGTCTTCGAGATAGTCTTTGAGGTGGAGGACCTCGAACGGTCGCTCGGCTTCTACACATGCCTCGGCGCGTCGGTCACCGACCGCGGCGACGACCGCAGGCGCGTCCGTCTGGACGCAGGCGGCTTCGACATCGAACTCTGGGAACCACAACTCGGACTCGCCGACGGTCAGGGCGGCGTCCATATGGATGTCGGCTTCGATGTCGACGACATAGCGGCGAGGGTTGATGCAGTCGAGGACGACGCACTCGCCACCGAGACAACGCGTGACGGCGTCCGCCTGCGCGACCCGGACGGGCACTACGTGACGGTTTACTGACCTTCCGAGCCTACGACCCTACCGACGTTCTCCCCAAGTGTGCTCTCGACGTACTTCGCAACGATGTCCGCCTCGAAGTTGACGGGGTCGCCAGCCTCTTTCTCCGAGAAGTTCGTCACACGCCACGTCTCGGGGACGACTGCGACCGTAAACTCGCCCGCCTCGTCGTCGAGTTCGGCGACGGTCAAAGAGACCCCGTCGAGTGTCACCGAACCCTTCCCGACAACGTACCTCCCGTAGCCCTCGGGTACCTCAAATACGTACTCCCAATCCTCTCCGACACGCCGCGTCTCGACCACCCTTGTCGTCGTGTCGACGTGTCCCTGCACTATATGCCCGTCAAACCTACCGTCGGCGGGCATCGCGCGTTCGAGGTTGACCGCGTCGCCCTCGGTGAGTTCATCGAGCCACGTTTTGCGCAACGTCTCGTCGGCGAGAAATACCTCGAAGCCGTCATCATCGGCGTCCTCAACTGTCAGGCAGGCACCGTTCACCGCGACGGATGCGCCGCGGTTCGGGACGAACGACGCGCCGATGCGGGTACGCACGCCGTCGTCGTCCCGTTCAATCTCCTCGACGCGTCCCGTTTCCTTGACTATGCCCGTGAACATGGACAAAGTAGACGGCGCACCGACGAAAACGGTTCGGTTGCGGTCTCCGGGCGGTGAATACTTGATGGTCGGCACCGTACGCCAAGCATGAACGTACTCGTCCCGTACGACGGCTCCGAATACGCTAAGGAGGCGCTCCTGCACGCTGTTGATACCTATCCCGATGCCCGACTTCACGTACTCCACGTAATCGACCCCGTCTATAGAGGCGGTGAGAAACAACCTAAAGCGGCTTGGTGGAACATGTGGTACGAGGACCGTGAGAAACGCGCCCAGACCCTCCTTGATGAGGCACGTGAGATGCTCGACGACCATGGACGCGACGTTACCACCGAACACCGGACGGGAAAGCCGTCGGAGGAGATCCTCCTCTCTATACAAGAGAACGACATTGATGTCGTTGTGATGGGGAGGCAGGGCGAGTCGGGTCTTTCCCGTCTCTTACTCGGAAGCTCCGCAAAGAGGGTCGCACGCCATGCCGACATTCCCGTTACTCTCGTGGGCGAGACGAGTAGATAAGACGGAGAACTTAGCGAGATGTCTTATGCCGTACGACCCTTACTTCCGGTCTCCGTTACCCCTTCCCTTGAGTGACCCTTTCGCCCTGCGTCCGCGTCTCAGCGAAAAGGCGACGAGTACGACGTAAAACAGCGAAACACCTACCACAACGTATCCGCCGGACACGTTCCCAACGGACGCCGCCTCGACGGGTCCTAAGCTGTCGGCGAAGACTGTCAGACGTATCACCCACGCTCCGACGAGTACGGTGATGAGCGGCAGGTAGACGCGACGAAGGCGGCGTGAAACGGCTTCAACAGCCGGTGTCTTGACCGCAGGTTCGCGTAGATCGTCGCTCAGGAGTTCGCGCCAGCTCGACTGTTCCATTCCGTTGTATTCGAGTGCGTTAGCGAAGACGTTCTCCTCCAACAGACGGACGCGCGAACGCCAGACATCGTAGACGCGGTACCGGCGTGTCTCTATGCCGAGGAAGACCGTCACCGTCGCCGCGCCCACGAGGACGACGTAGTGCGGACGCGTTTCCGACGAGAACGTCCATGTCAGAAGCGTCGCTGTCAGGACGACAGCCCAGTTCGTCGTCCTGTCTATACGCGTCCTCCATGCGGTCGTCCGTCCGAGTTCGCCACGGTACAGGTGCGCCATCATCGACAGGAAGTCGGAGCGGTCCTCCACCGCCCCGCCCGCCACCTCGCCGTCCTCGTTACCGATGTCCTCGTTCGGTGGTTCTCGTGTCATGGTTAATCTACGTGACCCGGCGGGTAAACCCTGCAGCGGTGTCGGCTCCTATGGCGGACGTTTTCTGGTAATCACGGGAAATCAGAGATTTCCCTGATTAGGAAAGGTTCTCGCGGAACCTTTCCGTAATCGTTAATAACCGTACGCGCCGAAGAACATCTACTCAGGAGAAAGAGGTGCAAAAATGGCTGACAAACCCCACATGAACTTGGCTGTAATAGGCCACGTCGACCACGGAAAGAGTACGCTCGTAGGACGCCTCCTGTTCGAGACGGAGAACGTCCCCGAGCACGTGATTGAACAGTACCGCGAAGAAGCCGAGGAGAAGGGCAAGAGCGGGTTCGAGTTCGCGTACGTCATGGACTCGCTCGATGAGGAGCGCGAACGCGGCGTCACCATCGACATCGCCCATCAGGAGTTCGACACCGACGAGTACTACTTCACCATCATAGACGCGCCCGGGCACCGCGACTTCGTCAAGAACATGATTACGGGCGCTTCGCAGGCTGACAACGCCGTTCTCGTCGTCGACGTCGGCGACGGCGTTCAGCCACAGACGAAGGAGCATGTCTTCCTCGCCAAGACGCTCGGCATCGACGAGCTCATCATCGCTGTCAACAAGATGGACACCGTCGACTACAGCGAGGACGACTACAACAAGACGGTCGAGGAGGTCAAGCAACTTCTCAAGCAGGTCCAGTTCAGCACCGACGACACGACGTTCATCCCCGTCTCGGCGTTCGAGGGCGACAACGTCGCAGAGGCGAGCGACAACACGGGCTGGTACGACGGTCCGACGCTTCTCACGGCGCTCAACAACCTCGCCGAGCCTTCGGAGCCGACCGACCTTCCGCTCCGTCTTCCGATTCAGGATGTCTACTCCATCTCCGGCATCGGTACGGTTCCTGTCGGACGTATCGAGACGGGCGAGATGGAACCGGGCGACAACGTGAGCTTCCAGCCGAGCGATGTGGGCGGCGAGGTCAAGACGATAGAGATGCACCACGAGGAGGTGGACTACGCCGGTCCGGGCGACAACGTCGGGTTCAACGTCCGCGGCGTCGGCAAGGACGACATCCGCCGCGG
>JBKHFQ010000105.1:0-5076 GCA_046540135.1 Halobacteriales archaeon | reverse complement strand
AAGCTTCGTCTACATACCCGAGGGCGTTACCGTCGAGATGCCGATACAGGCGTACTTCCGCATGAACTCCGAGGGGATGGGGCAGTTCGAGCACACCCTCATCATCGCCGAGGACGGCGCGGACGTACACTACATCGAAGGATGTTCCGCGCCGATGTACTCGCGCCACAACGTCCACGCAGGATGTGTCGAGGTGTTCGTCGGAGAGGACGCGAGCGTGCAGTACTCGACCGTCCAGAACTGGTCGAAGAACACGTTCAACCTCAACACGAAGCGCGCGCTTGTCGAATCGGGCGGTACGATGGACTGGATTTCCGGAAGCATGGGTAGTAAGACGACGATGCTCTACCCCATGACCGTCCTCAAGGGTGAGGGCGCGTCCGACCGACATATCACCATCGGCTTCGCGGGTGAAGGACAGAACATCGACACGGGCGCGAAGGTTTCGCACCTCGCGCCCAACACGTCGTCAACCATCGAGAGCAAGTCAATATCGATGGATGGCGGCAGGACAAACTACCGCGGTCTTGTGCGCGTCTCGCCCGGAGCGAAGGGCGTCAAGAGTAGCGTCGACTGCGATGCGCTGATGCTCGACGAGGAGTCGATAAGCGACACGATGCCGTACGAGGAGATAAAGGAGAGCGACGTCGACATGGCGCACGAGGCTACGGTCGGAAGCATCGGCGACGAAGATATCTTCTACCTCCAGTCGCGCGGAATCGAGGAGGACGAGGCGATGCAGATGGTCGTGAGCGGCTTCATCGAACCGCTGACGGAGGAGCTACCCCTTGAGTACGCCGTCGAACTCAACCGTCTCGTTGAACTCGAAATGGAAGGCTCGCTCGGATAGCGGCAGGAATATACCTCTCAGGAATCTAACACAACCAATGAGCGTACAAGAGATAGACACGGAGTTTATACAGGAACTGTCGGACGAGCGTGACGAACCCGACTGGCTACGTCAGCGGCGCCTCAAGGCGTGGGAGTCGTACGACGACCTACCCGCGCCAAACGTGATACAGACGCCCGGAAAGCGGTGGACGGACCTCGAAGAACTCGACTTGCGTTCGCGTGGGAGCGCTACGGGCGGACGCGAGTCACGTACGGAGATAGACGCTGACGTACCCGACAACGTCGTGGTGGCAACGCTCGAAGACGCCGTACGCGACCACGAGGAACTCGTCCGCGACAACTTCGACTCGGTCGTGCGCTGGGACGAAAACAGCCTTCTCGCCGTCCACGCCGCGGCGTGGCGTAGCGGTCTGTTCGTCTACGTCCCCGAAGGCGTCGAGGTTGACGAACCGATACGGACGACGACGCATGTCGACGAGGACGCACGTTTCTCCACGACGGTCGTTGTTGCGGAGGAAAACGCGACCGTGAAGGTGGCGGAGAGCGTCGAAGGAGGCGACGAGTCGTACTTCTCTAACGTCGTCGAGGTTGTTGCGGGGGACGGCGCGGAGGTCAACTACGGTGCGCTCCAGAACCTCAGCGACGACTCGTACCAGTACACCGCGAAACGTGGCGTGACGGGGCGCGACGCCTCGGTCAACTGGATAGACGGCTGTTTCGGTACGGCGCTTACCAAGTCGACCGTCTCAACCGTAATCGAGGGCGAGGGTTCTGACACGCGTAACTACGGGCTGTTCTTCGGCACCGATAGCCAGCACTTCGACCTCGAAACGTGGACGCGCCACGACGCGCCCAACACGACGTGCGATATGTTCACGCGTGGTGTCCTTGACGACCGCGCCGTGAGCGCGTATGAAGGCACCATAAACGTGACACAGCCCGCGTACGAGGTCGACGCGTACCAGACCGAGAACGTCCTTCTGGTGAGCGACGAGGCGGAGGCGGACGCTTCGCCGCGCCTCGAAATCGACAACCACAACGTCAAGTGCTCGCACGCCGCGACGATGGGACGTATAGACGACGAGGAACTGTTCTACATGGGAAGCCGCGGTGTCAACGACGAAGAGGCGCGCTCGCTCATAATCGAGGGCTACTTCGAGCCGGTCTTCGGCGAACTTCCGTTCCCCGGACTCGAAGACGACTTCAGAGAGCTGATACACGAGAAGATGGAATCAAGATGAGCGTAGAGAAAGCTTCTCCCTACAACGTCGACGCGGTACGCGACGACTTTCCCGTCCTCGACAGGATGGTTGACGGGGAGAGGCTCGTATACCTCGACAACGCCGCTACGTCTCAGAAGCCGCAGACCGTTATCGACTCCGTCAGCGAGTTCTACGAGGAGTACAACGCCAACGTCCACCGCGGTCTCCACACGCTTAGTCAGGAGGCGAGCGAGGCGTACGAGACGGCGCACGACCGCGTCGCCGAGTTCATCGGTGCCGACGGACGTGAGAACGTCGTCTTCACATCAAACACGACCGAGGGCGTCAACACGGTTGCCTTCGGATGGGGTATGGCGCACGTCGACGAGGGCGACAACATCGTCCTTACGCAGATGGAGCACCATTCGTCGCTCGTTCCTTGGCAACAGGTCGCCAAACGCAACGGTGCGGAGCTACGTTTCCTTGAAGTCGACGACGGACTCGTAAAGGACGGCGAAGTTGAGGAGAAGATAGACGAGGACACCGCCGCCGTCAGCGTCGTCCATATGTCGAACGTCTTCGGGACGTTCACGCCCGTCGACGAGATAATCGAGAGCGCACATGAACACGGCGCACGCGTCCTCGTCGACGGAGCGCAGAGTGCTCCGCACGCACCCGTCAACGTCGCTGAGATGGACGCCGACTTCTTCGTCACGAGCGGACACAAGATGTGCGGTCCCACAGGGACGGGCGTCCTGTACGGCAAGACAGAGGCGCTACACGAGACGGAGCCTTACGAGTACGGCGGCGAGATGATAAAGCTCGTCGAGTACGAAGACGCCACCTGGACCGACCTTCCGTGGAGGTTCGAGGCAGGCACACCGAACATCGCCGGAGGAATCGGACTTGCCGCCGCCGTCGACTACCTCAAAGAGCTTGGCATGGAGCAGGTCCACGAACACGAACGCCGTGTCACGAGGTATGCGCTCGAACTCCTCGAAGAAGACGACGAGGTCACACTCTACGGTCCGCCCGCCGACCACGATGAACGCGGCGGCGTCGTGTCTTTCAACGTCTCCGACGCTCATGCACACGACACGAGCGAACTCCTGAGCGACGAAGGCGTTGCGACTCGTTCGGGACACCACTGCGCGCAACCCCTTATGCGCGAGATGGGT
The DNA here is from genome assembly GCA_046540135.1 of Halobacteriales archaeon. GTDB lineage: Archaea > Halobacteriota > Halobacteria > Halobacteriales > Halorutilaceae > Halorutilus. The sequence goes on along the minus strand of JBKHFQ010000105.1, from coordinate 1,844 downwards.
GTGCCCGCTACCACACGCGCCTCGTTCTACCTTTACAACACGTACGAAGAGGTGGACGCTCTCGCCGAGGGCATCGAAACCGTCAAGGAGGTCTTTGCGTGATGGTAGGTATGATGATTAACTCCGGAGGAGGTGTCACCGGATGAGCCGCGACATGTACCGACAGCGCATACTCGACCACTACCGCGACCCGCAGAACTATGGGACGATAGACGACGCCGATGTCACCTACGAGGACGTAAACCCGTCGTGCGGCGACGAGATACAGATGTACGCCGTCGTAGACGAGGACGACGAGATAGTGGATGTCAAGTTCGACGGACAAGGATGCGCCATCAGTCAGGCGAGCGCGTCGCTCCTGACCGAGAAGGTCAAGGGCATGACGCTCGACGAGGTACGCGACCTCGAAACCGATGACATCAGGGAGATGCTCGGTATCGAACTGTCGCCGGTCCGCGTCAAGTGCGCCGTACTCGGTCTGAAGGTACTCGAAGGCGGTATAGTGGAGTACGAGAAAGAGAAGGGGACTTAACGATACAGGAACTAATACACACAGATGTCAGAAAACACAGTCGAAATAGAGAATCTGCACGTGGAGGTAGAGGACGAGAAGATACTCAACGGAGTTGACTTGGAGATTGAACGCGGCGAGATAATCGCCCTCATGGGTCCGAACGGTAGCGGTAAGTCGACGCTTGCGAAGGTACTGATGGGACACCCGGCGTACGAGGTTACCGAGGGCGAGGCGCGTTACAAGGGCGAGAACGTCTTCGAACTCGAACCCGACGAGCGCGCCGAACTCGGCTTCTTCCTTGCGTTCCAGTACCCGAAGGAGATTACGGGTGTCACGGTGAGCAACTTCCTCCGAACGGCGATAAACGCAGGGCTTGACGAGGACGACGAAATCGACCCCGTCGAGTTCCAGAAGCGTCTGGAGGAGAAGATGGAGCTACTCGATATCGACGCCGACTTCGCCAACAGGTACGTCAACGAGGGATTCTCCGGAGGAGAAAAGAAACGTATGGAGGTCCTACAGATGGCTGTCCTCCAGCCTGAGATAGCGCTAATCGACGAGGTCGACTCGGGACTCGACATAGACGCGCTCAAGATTGTCGCGCGTGGAATCAACGAACTCACCGACGACGACATGGGTACGCTCCTAATCACCCACTACCAGCGCATCCTCGACTACGTCGAACCCGACCGCGTCGTCGTGATGCTTGACGGCGAGATAGCCGAGAAGGGCGGTCCGGAACTCGCCGAGAAGCTTGAGGACGAGGGCTACGACTGGGTGCGTGAGGAAGCCGCGGCGTAGAGACAGATAGCCTTGCCGGGACGAGAAGCATTCGACGAGCGCGGTACGGTCGGCGTCGAGGAGGAGTACTTTGTCGTTGACGCCGAGACTCTAGAACCCGTCCCGGCGGCGGACGTACTTTTCGACGACGTACCCGACGAACTCGATGGACACGTCGGTACAGAGCTTTTCAAGTTCGTCTTTGAGACGACGACGGAGAAGGCGGAGACTCTCGAAGAGGCGCGCGCCGAGATGCGCCGGAAACGCGCCGCGCTCGCCGAACACGCGCGCGACCACGGATACGAGGTACTCGTCGCAGGTCTACATCCTACGGCACGGTGGGACGAGCACGAACACGCCGAGGGCGAGAGGTACGAACGCCAGCTTGCACGCATCGGCTATCCGCAACACAGAAACATCACCGCGGGTCTCCATGTCCATGTAGGACTCGATGACGCCGACGAGGCGGTCCGCGTCGCTGACGAGGCGCGCCGCTACCTACCGCTCCTACTCGCGTTAAGCGCCAACTCGCCGTTCTGGTACGGACGAG
>JBKHFQ010000104.1:0-5085 GCA_046540135.1 Halobacteriales archaeon | reverse complement strand
ACCCGCGGGTTGTTCGTCGGTCGGGTCGACGGGTAGTTCGTCCTCGTCGGCGACGTACGGGGCGCCGCAGTCGTCGCAGTACCAGACGGGGAAAGGTGTGGCAAAGACGCGCTGGCGCGAGACGACCCAGTCCCACTCCATCCCCTCTGTCCAGTCCTCAAGGCGGGTATAGGCGTGGTCGGGAATCCAGTCAACCTCGCGCGCCTTTTCGAGTATCTCGTCCTGACGCACCTCGATGAACCACTGCTCCTCTGCGAGAATCTCGATGGGTGTGTCACACCGCCAGCAGACGCCGACGCTCTGGTCAACGGGTTCGGAGTCGTACAGGTATCCCTCGTCGCGCAGGTCCTGCGTTATCGCCTCCTTCGCCTCGTCAACGCCCATACCCTCGTACTGCCCCGCCAGACCCGTCAGCGTCCCCTCGCGCGTGAACGCCTCGCGGAGTTCGAGGTCGTACCTCTGCCACCACTCAACGTCCTGCTTGTCTCCGAAGGTACATATCATGACGGCGCCCGTACCGAACTCCGAGTCGACCTCCTCGTCCTCAATGACATCGACCTCCTGTCCGAAAAGAGGAACCTCGACGGTGTCTCCGACGTGGTCGCTCCAGTCTTCGTCGGGTTCGACGGCGACAGCGCCGCACGCCGCGAGTAGTTCGGGGCGCGTCGTCGCTATCTCGATGTCGTCGCTCTCATCGTCCGCCGCGGGGAAGGTAAGGTAGACGAGAGTGCCGTCCCGGTCCTCGCGCTCGACCTCGGCGTCCGCAATCGCCGTTTCGCACCGCGGGCACCAGTTGACCGGGTGATGGTCGCGGTAGGCGTAGCCGTCGTCGACCATCTCGACGAAAGACCGCTGGGTCTCGCCCCAGTACTCCGGTTCCATCGTAACGTACTCGTGGTCCCAGTCCTGCGAGAAACCGAGCGTCTCCATCGTTTCCTTCATCTCGTCTATCATCTCGTAGGTGTGGTCGACGCACATCTCGCGGAACTCGTCGCGCGGCACCTCCGACTTCTTGACGTCGTTGTTCTCCTCGACCTTCACCTCCGTCGGCAGACCGTGGCAGTCCCAGCCCTGAGGGAAGAGAACATTGTACCCGCGGAGGCGTTTGTACCGCGCCGCGAAGTCCATGTAGCACCAGCCGAGAGCGTTGCCTATGTGCAGGTTGCCCGTCGGGTACGGCGGCGGGGTGTCAATCACATACTCCGGCGCGTCGTCGTCCTCGTCGAACGCATACAGGTCGTCGTCCTCGTCCCACTCCTTCCGCCACTTCTCCTCGGCGGAGGAGGCGTCGTACGACTTAGGTATATCCATGGTCGGCAAAAGGGAGCGAACGACTAAACTTTCCCGTTTCTTAGACGGTGCCGACCTGAGCCACCGTCATACGCTCGTCTGACCCCGGTCTGACTGAGGTTTTTGTGCTACCCCTTCTCTAACATTATACGTAGTCAGACGGATACCGACAAGGGTAGACATGCGCGAAAAAAGAACGTACCGACCGAGACGTAGAAACAGATACCACGTCTTGCGCGGGTAGACGCACATATGATAACAATGACTGAAACGATATTTTTGCCCTACGTAGGAGTTATGCGGTCCGCCCTTCTCGAAAACGGCGTGGGCGACAGAAGGGAGGCGAAGAGATGACCGAAAACAAGCCCAACAACTTCCTGTTCGACCTGTACGAACGTTACATCGGCGAACCCGAGACCGAGACCGATGTCTACCTCGGATTCGGTCTTTTCTTCGTCGGCGTGGCGTTCGCGGCTGTCGCGCTCATCGGCTTCGTTGCCGTCGTGGCGCTGTTCGGATACAGGGAGGGCGGATACTACTCAACCGCACAGATACCGTATACTTTCGCTCTCCTCGCCGCTCCCCTGACGATGCTCTCGGTCGTGGTACTCCTTCCCGTCGAACGACGCGGCGTGTACGGAGCCGTTGGCGGAAACTTGCTGACAGGCGTCGCAACGGTCGGTTTCGTCGTCTCCTACCCCAACCACTGGGCAGAGTTCGGTGGCGGACGTATGGTCGCGGTCCTAGGAACGTATGCGGTCGGCGTCTCGGTCGTAGTCGCCGCTACCGCCGCCGCGCTCATCGCACATCAGCTTGAGAAGGCGAGTGCAGGCGTGGTGGAGGAAGACAACGCCAAAGAGAGCGACGACGAAAACATAACGATGGACGATGTCCGTAGCGACATCGACGAGGCAATGGAAGATGTCGACCTCAACCTCGGCGGCGTCGAACGTTCGAAGGGCAGGAACCTAACGTTCAAAACCGACGTTTCGAGCGACGAAATGAGAGGAGGGACAGCGAAGGAGCCGGAGAAGACCATGAGCACAGGCGTCGACGCGCAGGTGCAGGGACTGCGTAGCATGAAGAAGGGCGAGTCGAAGAAGGAGACGTCCTCAACCACAGTCGACGACCAAGCCGCGGCACTCAGCGACCTCAAGAACCGCGACGAGGACGAAGGAATCCCGGTCAACGCAGGCAACGCAGGCGGGGGCGAGACGGCTGTCTCGTGGCTCCTTGGTAAGGTAGGCATGAGGTAACGCGCGAAAGACAACTAAACAACAAAGAGACATACAACAATGGCAAAAGGACTCGACGTCGGAACGATGAACATCCTGTGTTCGGAACAGGATGGGAACAGCACAGTTTTCGCACAACAACGTAACTCCTTCGTGGAGATAGAGTACTCGGAGATGGCGGAGAGAATGCTGTCGCAGAGCGAGGTTCTCCACATACGGAAGGACAACAAGGTCTACGTCGTCGGCGACGACGCGCTCAACTTCGCCAACGTCTTCAACAAGGAGACGCGTCGCCCGATGCAGAACGGCATCCTTTCGAGCGACGAGCAGTCGGCGATTCCGATGATGAAGCTTATCATAGAGCAGGTCGTTGACGAACCCGACCACGAAGGAGAGAAGCTCTACTTCTCGACGCCTGCAGACCCCATCGACAGCGACCTATCGACGCTGTACCACCAGAAGACGCTCGAATCCTTCCTTGACGACCAGGGATACGACGCCGAACCCGTCAACGAAGGCATGGCGGTCGTCTACTCCGAACTCGCCGAGAACAGCTTCACGGGTCTCGGTATCTCGTTCGGCGCAGGCATGACAAACGTCTGCCTGTCGTACTACGCCGTGCCCGTGACGAAGTTCTCGGTCGCACGCGGAGGCGACTGGATAGATCAGCAGGCGGCGCAGGCGACCGGTACGCCCGTCGACAAGGTCACGTCGGTAAAGGAGGACGACTTCGACCTCGACTTCGAGACGGACGTCGGCGGCGTCGAGGGCGCTCTCAGTATCTACTACGAGAACTTGCTCGACTACGTCATAGAGAAGCTCGCAGAGGAGGTCGACGAGGAGGATATCGAGGAAGGACTCGACGTGCCGGTCGTCGTCACGGGCGGAACGTCGTCGCCCGAGGGCTTCGAGGAGCTGTTCCGCGACCATCTCGAAGACGCTGACATACCGTTCTCGATCAGCGGCGTGACGCACGCTGAGGAGCCGATGTACAGCGTCTCGCGCGGTGCGCTCGTCGCGGCGCGGTCGGACGAGGAGGACGCATCGGCTTCGTCGGCGAGCGACTCGTCGTCGGACGAGACCGAGGCTACGACGAACGGGCGCGACGCTGAGGTCGAAAGAAACGGCGGGCATCGGCGGCGCGCGAAACGTTCGAGCGAGGACTGAGTTACGGACGCTTACTCGTTCTTTTCCGCGAATCTCTCAAACGCCTCGTCCCAAGACTCCGTCTCCTCCGATTCGCTACCGTGTTCGACGGGAACACCTACGTATCCGCAGTCCGAACAGACGTACTCCTCCGTCTCGTCGGTTGCGTACTCGTCGAGCACAGCGCCGCATCTGGGACAGTCGGGGGCCTCCATAGTGCGGTTACGGACGCGGTGGCAAAGAGGTCTTGGAACTCGTCCGCTTCGGCTACTCGTCGGTGGTTGCTACGATGCCGTCCATGTTCCGCCTTCTCCGGTTTATGCTGGGTTCCACGCCGTTGTCCTTGGCAAAACTCTGGTACAGACGGAGTCCGAACAGGGTTACCCGTACGTCGTGTAAGCCCTCGGAGCCGTCGGAGTCACGTGACTCTAGGACATCGGCGGCGCTACGCAGGCAGTCGTCCCAGATTTCTCCAACTGTCGCGCGGTCCTTGCCCGCTATCCAGGAGTAGTACGCCTTGGCGTGCGCCCCGAGGTCAACGCCGTCAGGATGGCGTAGCTCGCCGTCTTCGCGGTAGCTCCTTCCGACGAGTTGGGCATGGCTCGCGGGGATGTCGCCGCCCGCGCCGACGAAGTCGACGCCGATAGACCGGTCGTCGAGGGACGCGTCACAGGGATCATCGCCCGTTACGACGACAGGCGCTGTAAGTGCGTCGGCGCGTCCTTCCCGGCGTGCATTAACACACCGCGTGCTTCTCAGGCAGTAGTCGTCGAAGACATCAAGGCGCCCGCTCGGCTCATCGCTCCCGTAACCGTCGTACCAGACAGGTACGGAGCGCGAACCCCTGAGTACGTCGAAGAGCTTGGACGGTTCGGTAAGACGGAACGGTTCGCCGTGGGTTCCGAACGCACGCGTCAGGACGCGGAGCTTGGACTTTGCGGCTCCTACGTCGCCCGTCAGCCAGAGGCAGGGGAAGTAGTCGGCACGCTCAACGACGAAAGGCTTCAGAGGTGCGGCGTAGAACCAGCCTAAGACGGTCAGGAACTCGCCGGAGACGTGTATACCGGGTAGGCGTTCGAGTACTCCGGAAACGTCGGATCCGTCGAAGCCTTCTTCGACCGTCCAAGCGTCACGTACACCCGCTCCGGCAAGACGGTCCACGAAGACTGTGTCGGGGTCTTCGGTCCAGCCTTCGCCCGTGAGCGTCCCAGCCGGTGTCACGAACTCATCGCCTTCGAAGAGACCGACGGTACCGGTTCCACGCGCCCGGCTTCCTCCCGTACCGACGCGCTCGCGTATCTCCGTGAGAGCCGATTCATCTCCGTCGAACCACGTCGAGAAGCCCGTCACGACCTCATCCTTGAACCGTTCGACGGAGTTGAAGACCGTGGTCTCGGCGGTAACCTCGTACGGT
>JBKHFQ010000103.1:0-5095 GCA_046540135.1 Halobacteriales archaeon | reverse complement strand
GTCTCCGTCGAGCGTCTGCACGAGATGGGGTACGAGAAGGACGAGGACGGCGAGCCCCTACGCGACGGCGAACAGGTCGTCGAACTCAAGCCGCAGGATGTCGTCCTAAGCCGAGACTCCGCCGAGCACCTGACGCGCGTCGCCGACTTCGTCGACGACCTCTTGGACCAGTACTACGGCGTCGAACCGTACCACGAACTCGACGGTACCGACGACCTCGTTGGCGAACTCGTCATGGGTTTAGCGCCGCATACGAGCGCCGGCGTTCTCGGGCGCGTTGTGGGCTTCACGGACGCGTCGGTCGGGTACGCGCACCCCTTCTTCCACGCCGCGAAGCGTAGGAACTGTTTCGCTCCTGACACGAAGGTCTACTACATTGAGGGGAGTGAGGGGCGGAGGTACGAGACGGTCGAGCGGTTGGTGGAAGCGAGAATCTCCGAGGCGGAAGAAGATGATATCCACGCCGACGACTTCGGAGGAGTCGTTGTCGACACCGAAGGTGTCGAAGTACCATCTTTGGATGACGACGGAAACGTCGTGAAGAAGCCCGTTGAAGCGGTCAGCAGACATCCCGCGCCCGACCATCTCGTTGAGGTGAAGACACGGAGCGGGCGCGAGGTCGTCGTAACCCCGGACCACGAGATGCAGGTCTACGACGGGGGAACCGTGACCACGAAACGTGCATCAGAGGTTTCCGAAGGTGATTCGCTCATGACTCCGCGTCGGTACGTGGAGGGCGACGAAGAACGTCAAACGCGTACGCTTGACCTCCTCGATGAGTTCGTCTCATCCGACTCAGTCGACAACGAGCGTCTCATGGTACACGGTATCGGTAAACGGAGACTGTACGGGATATTCGAGGATGAACTCGCCGACGGTACCTCCTTCGATGTCCTCGTTGATACCTCTAACTACCTCGGCGTTACCAAGAAGGCGCTTAGCAACTACGTCTACCGTGACAGCGTCCCCGTCTCCGTGCTCATCGACCTGATCGGAACCCGTGAGAGACTCGTTGACGCCGTCCCTGACGACATCTCGCTCGGTGTCAAACGCGACAACACTACAGTTCATCGACACGTCGAAATCGACGAGGATGTGGCAACGCTTCTCGGATACTACGCCGCCGAGGGCTTCTCACGTAGCTCTGAGACATCGAAGGGCGTCGTCCACCAGACGACCTTCTGCGGTACCGAGGAGGAGATGCGGGACTTCTACGTCGAAACCCTCTGTGACGGGTTCGGCGTTGAACCTTACCGCGAGAACCACGCCAAGGTCACCGTCTCGGGACGCCTGTTCCGCCTCGTCTTTGATGAGGTACTAGAGGCGGGCTCAGGTGCTAAGGAAAAGAGGGTCCCCCAACATCTCTTCGACTCTCCGCGGGATGTCGTAGCGGCGTACCTCCGGGGTTACTTCAGCGGCGACGGTTCGGTTGAGAACGGACGCCTCGTCGTCGAAGCCACGACGGTAAGTCGGGAGCTAAAACGCGACCTGACGGCGCTTCTGACCCGTGTCGGCGTCAAAGCACGTTCGAACGAGTACGAATCCGTTCGGCTTAACAGGAAGTTCCCCGACCACTACGCCGACGATGACGTTTCAATGTCTGCCACGAGATTTGTCCTCACAGTTTCGTCGAATGATGCCGTCCGTTTCGCGGAGGACGTGGGCTTCCATCTCCCGCGTAAGTCCGCCGCGCTCGCGGACGCTGTTGAAACAGTTGACGTTAGAAAAAGGCGTGTCTTCGACGGTGGAGGTCCGCGTGACGCGTTCATCGACACGGTCGAGTCCGTTGGTTACACGCGTTCTAAGGTTGACTATGTGTACTGCCTCACCGTCGAGGACACGCACTCGCTCATCGTCAACGACCTCGCGTCGAAGCAGTGCGACGGCGACGAGGACTGCGTGACGCTCATGTCGGACGCCCTCATCAACTTCTCGCGCGAGTACCTCCCCGACCAGCGCGGCGGACGCATGGATGCGCCGCTAGTCATGACCTCGCGTATCGACCCGACCGAGATAGACGACGAGGCGCACAACGTCGACAAGGTTTCGCGCTACCCGCTGTCGTTCTACGAGGCGGCGGACGAATACGCACATCCGAAGGAGGTTGATGTCCGTATCGCCGAGGACGACCTCGGAACCGACACAGCGTTCGACGGCTTCGGAAGCACAGTCGAAACGTCGCGTATCGATTCCGGACCCGACAACTCGGCGTACAAGATACTCCCCTCGATGGACGAAAAGACGACCGCACAGCTCGAAATCGGACGTAAGACCCGTGCGGTCGATGAGTCCGATGTCGCCGAGCGCGTCGTCGAGTCCCACTTCCTCCCCGACCTAATCGGTAATCTGCGCGCGTTCACACAGCAGGAGTTTCGGTGCCTCGACTGTAACCAGAAGTTTCGCCGTCCGCCACTATCGGGCGACTGTGACTGTGGCGGCGAGGTGACCCTTACAGTCCACAAGGGGAGCGTCAAGAAGTACCTTGATGTCGCGCTCGAAACCGGAGAAAAGTACGGCGTTTCCGACTACACGATGCAGAGGCTCGAACAGCTTCGTAGACAGATAGACTCTCTGTTTGAGGACGATAAGTCGACGCAGTCAGGCATCGCCGACTTCATGTAACGGCGCGAGGCGCGGGATAGATACTAAGAGCGACGCGTCCTTTGACCCAGCATGACACGCACGGTACTCATAACGGGATGCTCGTCGGGTATAGGGAGTGCGACGGCGAGGAAGTTCCACGCCAACGGTTGGACGGTCTACGCCACGGCGCGCGATACGGGGGATATCACCGACCTCGCCGAGCGCGGCATGGAGACGCTCGAACTCGATGTTACTGTAGACGAAGATGTGGAAAACGCGGTTGAGACCGTCGTCGACGAGAACGGGGGTATCGGCTGTGTCGTCAACAATGCGGGGTACGGTGAAACGGCGGCGGTCGAGGACCTAGCTGTCGAAGACCTGCGGGCGCAGTTCGAGGTAAACACCTACGGTCCTCACCGTCTCGTCCGGTCGGCGGTTCCGCACATGCGCGAACAACGCGACGGAACCGTCGTAAACATGTCGAGCGTCGGCGGACGTCTGTCTCAACCGGGCTTGGGTGCTTACTGCGCGTCGAAGTTCGCGTTGGAAGCGCTCAGCGACGCACTCCGCGCCGAGGTACGACGTTTTGGCGTCGATGTCGTACTCGTCGAACCCGGACCCGTACAGACGCCGTTCGGCGACAAGGCGGAGGAGACGATGGAGGAACGCGTTGACGAAGAGGGTCCGTACTCCGACCTGTACGACCGCGTTGGCGAGTTCAACCAAGGAATTAGCGAAGAGGGTGGGGCAGATATCGCCACGCATCTGATGGGGAAGATTACCGTCCCGCCCGAAAAGGTCGCCGAGACGGTCGTCGAGGCGGCGGAGGACGACGACCCCAAGGCACGTTACAACGTATCGGTGCCGCACAGGATGATGGCGATGGGGCGCTACCTGCCGTCGGAGGTACGTGACCGTATCTACGACAGGATGATGTGAGCACCGCAAGCCTGATACGACGCGGCGTCTCTTTTGCGACATGGGAAACCCGCGGAGTCAGAAGGGTTCGTCGCGCGAACGCGAACTCGTCGACATGTTCTGGGAAGCCGGTTTCGGCGTCGTCCGCGCCCCCGCGTCAGGAAGCGCCACCAAACGCGCCCTGCCCGACCTTATCGCCGGAAACGACGACCGTTACGTCGCCGTGGAGGCGAAGGCGAGCGGCGGCGACACCGTCTATATCGACGGCGAAGAGGTGACGCAACTCGTCGAGTTCGCAGACCGTTTCGGCGCACGCGCACGCGTCGGGGTCCGTTTCGACCGCGAGGACTGGTTCTTCTTCCATCCGGGTGACCTGCACGTCACCGACGGCGGTAACTACCGTGTCAAGAAGGAAAAGGCGTTACGCGACGGCGAGGACTTCGAGGAGGTCGTCGGCGGAACGAAGCAGACGCGCCTCGGCGGCGTGGACGACGAAGAGGACTAGCCTACGAACGCAGGCGCGCGATACGTTTCTCCATCGGCGGGTGCGTCGCAAATATCTTCTGCATCAGCGACCTGTCGCTACCTCCGGAGATACAGAGCGCCTGTACGGTGTCGCTCGCTCCGGTGTTCCTATCGCGTCCACGTTCACCGCGTCCCCTGCCGCGTCCTCGTTGCGCCTGAGCTTGCGCCTGTACCTGCTGGTTGTAGTCGGATATCTTTTCGAGCGCCCGCGCGAGGGGTTCGCCGCGTCCGATTGCGTCCGCCGCGTCGGAGTCGGCGACGTATTCGCGGTAGCGCGAGATTGCGAGCACGAATATCATGACTATGGTCTGTGCAATGGACGACAGTATCCAACCCATTATCATCGCGCCGAAGTTGCGCTCGCCCATGACGGTTAGGAAGTAGACGGCGATACCGACGAGAGACGCGATGCTCTGTCCTATCACCATCATCACCACGTCGCGGTTCCGTATGTGGGCGAGTTCGTGCGCTATCACGCCTTCGAGTTCGTCCTGTTCAAGCACCGCCATGAGTTCCTCTGACAGTACGACGACGCCTGCACCCTTACGTCCGACGGCGAACGCGTTCGGCACGCCCATCTGAGCCTTCATGACGCGCGGCTTCTCAATTCCCATGTCCTGCGACAACCGCTCGACGGCGGCGTGTATCTGGTAGTACTCGTTCTCGTCCAAGTCTTCGGCGCCGACGCTCCAGAGAGCCATCTTCTTACCCATCACGTACTGGAAGACGCCGAAAAGCGCCGTCGCGGCGAGTACGATGGGCCAGATATCGACCCCCCAGATTGCGATACCGAGTCCTACGATTGCGGCGTAGAACGCGAACAGTATGCTCCCGGCAACGAGCATCCTGAGCTTTAGTCCTGTGTGAAGGTTCATCGTTACCTCTTACGTTCTTCTCCGTCTTAAGCCTGTCCTAACGGAAGGATTTCGTCCGACCTAAAAGTGTCTGTAAAGCTTTATGCGTCTCTGTCCCCCATGACCACCCATGGGAAAGAACATAACTGAGAAGATTGTCTCGGAACATCTCCGTGAAGGCGAGATGGAGCCGGGCAAAGAGATTGGGTTGGACA
>JBKHFQ010000102.1:0-5132 GCA_046540135.1 Halobacteriales archaeon | reverse complement strand
CGGCGCTTTGATGTCGAGCAGACCGCTACTCGTTCGCACGGGCGCGACGTGTAGGGTACCTTCGACGCGCGGCGGTTCGGCGGTGGCGTTTACGTCCCCGTCAACAACTGCGACGCCATTGACATCCTGCACATAGATTAGACGCGCGAGGTAGTCGAACAGCAACGCCTCGATGTCCTCGTCAGGCGTCTCCACCTCGACGCGTAACTCATCGGTCGGTTCGAGTTCGTCCGAACCGACGATTTCGGCGAAGGCGCGCGTCGCCGACTCGAACGCATCGGAGAGTGTATCCCCCGTCGCACGGAACTTTGCGTCGGCGGTGTGTCCAAGAACCTCGTGGCTCACGGCGAGAAACGCTCCATGTACTCGTTAACCTCGCGCACAGAAAGCTGTCCCGGCGCGGTGCCACCCCCGAAACTCGCGTACGTGAGGCATGAACCATAGAGAGGCGCGACGAAACGCGTGTATGAGCCGAGCGCTCCCATCGAGATGGAGCAGAACGGTCCGTCCCCCTCGTCGCGTGCTTCGAGGGTGAGGCGCAGAAGGTCGAGAACGTCGCCCTCGTCGTTCGGCGTTACGGCGAGTTTGGCAACGTTGCCGACCTCCCACGCTTCTTCGAGCGTCGCGTACATACTGTCGACCGACGGCGTACGGTCGAAGTCGTGGTGAGACGCTATGACGGTCGTGTTGTTTTCGTCGGCGGCGTTAACGATCCGTTCGACGCTCTCGTTCGGTGACGATATATCGACATCGACCGCGGCGGCGTCCTCGGACGCACAGACGAGCGCCCCGACACGTTCGTCCTCGGTCGTCTCGTTGCTCGCGCGGTTGGTGGCGATAACGGGCAGGGGGTCGCAGTCGCGGATATCCGCGAGCGCCGTCTCGGCATCGTCGTACATGTCGACGCGCACCTCGACCGCGTCCGCGCCCTCGTCGCGCGCCTCATACGCCTTACGCGGCGCATCCTCGCTTACCGCCGCGACGACGCGAGGGGACGACACGTCGAGCGTCATTTCTCCACGACGCTCTCCTCAACCTTGGTGCCGAAATGCCTTCCGCCTTTCTCGACGTACAGACGCACCTCGTCGCCTTCTTCGAGTTCCGTCACCGAAACCGGTCCGTCGGGCGTCACCAGACGTATCGTCTCGGCGTTCTGTAGGAGCGTGCGGTAACGCTCGCCCTCATATTCCGCCTCGACGAGGAACATAGGGCGTTTCTCTATCTTCGACCGTCCGACGAGAGCCTCGCGCGTCTCGCCGTCCTCGTTGACGACGAGAACCTCGTCGCCCGCTTCGAGTTCGCTCAGGTACTTGGTCTCGCCGCCGGGTACGCGTATGTATGCGTGGACCGCTCCGGCGTTGACGCGGAACGGGCGCGAGGCGACGTACGGCGACTCCGCGACCTCGGCGTGTACGAGGAAAAGACCGTTCGACATCGAACCGACGAGCATCCCTTCTCCGTGTTCCATCAGCGTCGCGGTGTCGACACAGACGCGGTCGCCCATCTCTGTCGGTTCTACCGCCGTCACCGTCGCGTCCACGAGTTCGAGTTCCTCGGACTCGAACCTGTCGCGTTCCCGCACCGTCTTCTTTATCTCACCCGCGTCGTCGGTGTCGAGCAAGACGCCGTCGGCACCAATCTCCATCGTCTCGAAAGCCGTCTTCGCCTCCTCCGCCGAATCGACGCCCGCGACGATACGCGCATCCTCGTCCTGTAGGTCAGCGATAAGGTTTTCGAGAGGTATTATCTTCCAGTCCTCGCCGACGACGACGACGTAGTCGGCGTTCTCACCCGCTTCCGCGGCGAGACGTTCGTACTCCTTGCCGGTTATCTCGACGTAGTTCGCCGTCTGGGTGTCTTCGATACGCCGGACGGTCGTCAGGTCGCTCGAACCGCTTAGGTCAGGCGGGAAGTCAACCGTGCCGTCGCCCTCGCCGCTCTTTCCAACGACCGCAACGTCAGGCGTTTCGTCCTCCCCTACGTCGTCGTTACCTTCGACGAAAGCCGCGACGCCTACGTCGCCGAGTTCGCGCACCTTACCCACCTCGTCTCCGTTGACCAACACGTAGTCGACGCCGCTCTCTATTGCGGCGGTTATGAGCGGCAGACGGTCGTCCCAGTCGCCCTCGTCCGCCTTGTACCAGACGCCTTTCATCCGCGCACCTCGCTCAACGCCTCGTCGACCGACGCACCGTCGTGTACGACGCGTGAGACGGCACGCGTCATTCCCTCAACGTCGTCCTGCTGGAAGATGTTGCGCCCCATCGCTATGCCGCGCGCGCCAACGTCCATGGCGTCACGTATATCGGTGAGCACCTCGCGTTTGGTCTCCGCCTTCGGACCACCCGCGATTATGACGGGGACGGGGCATCCGTCGATGACGCGCTCGTACCCATCGGGGTCGCCCGTGTACGATGTCTTCACCACATCGGCACCCAGCTCTGCGCCCAACCGTGTCGCGTGTGCGACGTTCTCGGCGGTGGGTTCGATATCCGGACCGCGCACATAGGTCATCGCCAGAAGAGGCATACCGTACTCGTCGCAGTCATCGGCGATACGTCCGAGGTCCTGTAGCTGGTGCGGTTCGGTCTCGCTTCCGACGTTGATATGGACGGAGACGGCGTCGGCACCGAGACGGACGGCACGTTTCACGTCGCCCACCATCACCTTGTTGTTGGGGTCGGGTCCGACGCTCGTCGCGGCGTTGAGATGCACGATGATACCCATATCCTCCTCAACCTTGGCGAACGAATGTTCGACAACGCCTTTGTGCACGAGTACGGAGTCGCCGCCGCCGCGCCCTATCGCGTCTATCGTCTCGTGTACGTCGCTCAACCCTTTGACTGGACCGATGGTTACGCCGTGGTCCATAGGGACTGTAACGAAGTTCCCTGATTCGTCGTCGCGTATCCTTCCGAGTCTGATTTCCTTGCCGGTCATCGTCTTGTCAACGTCTATCACGCTACGTATATTTTACCGTACCGGTACCGTCGCCATCGCGCTCCGACGCGTTTATGCGCGGCGGCGGTCAATCGGGCGTATGCGCATCCTCGACCGCTTACGCGGCGACGACGACCGCGTCGCGCTCCTCGTCGACGGTCCCAACCTCATCCGTGACGAGTTTGACGTTGACTTCGAGGACCTGCGCGCCCTCGCGGAACCCGACGTCGCGCGCGTCTACCTCGACCACCGCGCCCCGGCGTCCCTCATAGAGGCTGTCGAAACCAACGGTATGGAAGCGGTCGTCACATCCGGCGATGTCGATGTCCGTCTCGCGGTCGACGCGACTGCGTACGCGCTCGAAGGCTTCGATATCGTAATCGCCACGCGGGACGCCGACTTTAAACCCGCTCTCGCGCGGGCGAACGAGGAAGGCGCACAGACGACCGTGGTCGGCGTATCAGAGTCTTTCTCCGCCGCTCTCGAATCCGTCGCAGACGAGGTCGTATTCCTTGACGAAAAGTAAGCTTACGTGTTTACTACGTCGGAAGACCGCTTCGAAACCATCGGTACGAAAGGCGCTTCGGTGGCGAGCGCATCCTGCTCTTCCTTCCTCTCCGCGCTACCGAACTCACGCGTCTCAACGACGCCGTGTCGGCGTCGTGCGTCCGGAACGACCGGCGCAAGGTGGTCTTCCATCATGTTCTATCATACACAAGAACGGTGCCTTACTTAAGCTTTTCTCATTATTCTTCATGTTGAATACGTTTTGCACTTGTCGGAGAAAAACTGACGTTCGTCCACTACTCCAGACGATAGCGCAACAGCGCCGCAACACCGCCGAGATGCTCGACGCGCTGACCGGGTTCGAACTCCGACGAAAGGACGGTTACGTCGCCGCCCTTCTGCTCCGCTCCCTCGATGAGCGGGTCTATATCGTCGCGGTGCTCGCGGAGGAACTCGTCGACGACGAGGAGATGCTCGACGGCACCGTACCCGACGGCGTCCCGCACCGGTTCGAGACCGTACGCCGCCGCGCCCTCCTGCGCGACTCGTTCCATGAGTTCGTCGACGAGACGTGCTTCCTCGCTGACGCGTGCCTCCTCGGCGACTCGTTCGACCGCGCCGCGTTTGAGAACCTCGTGGACGCCGCGCCCGCCGACGCTCGCCGTGTCTTCGACGACGATACTCTCGGCGAGTTCCGGGGCGTTCTCTTGTATGTGTTCGTGCGCGTCGCGTTTGGTGAACCCCGGACCTGCGAGAACGACGGCGTCTGCGTCGGTGTTTTCGAGCACCGCGGTCAGTTCATCGAACAGTTCGTCGCGCGGCGCGGCGTCGTCGCCCTTGCCGGTCGTGCCGGTGAGTGTCGCGCGCTCTTCGACACCGTGCGCCTCGACGGTGTGGACGTGCGCCTCGCCCTCCTCGACCGTCGCGACGGCGACCTCGTTCTCGTCCGTCGCCTCCGCCTCCTCGATACGTTCGAGCTGGTCGGACTTCCACTCCTTTGTGACCGTAATCTCGTCGGTCGTCTCGACGTTTACCGTGTGGTGGTTGCCTATCTCAGTCTCACGGTCGCACGAGCGGATGACGCCCGAAACGCGGAGACGGTTGGCAAAACGCGCGAACTCCACGTCCTCAACTTCCAGGTCGACGCTAAGCGTCTCGCGCTCGCCGCCCGTCGAACGCGTCACCTCGTCGTTGCGCTCAACGCGTCGCTGGGTGAGTGCCGAGACTGTATCGCCCTCCTCGACGACGTACTTGAGATGCCAGAGGTCGTCGAGCGTCTCGGGGACGAGCGTCACTTTACCGTAGCCTTCGGCGTCTATATCGCGTTCCCTTACGTTCACGCCACCTCAACGACCTCGATTTCGAAGACGAGCGTCTCGCCCGCGAGTTCGTGGTTGAAGTCGACCGTGACGGCGTCGTCCTCCACCTCGATTATGTTGCCGTGCGCCTGTTCGGTATGAATATGCATGCCGACCTCGGGTTCTTCGCCGAGCGACTCGCGGAACTCCTCGCGGTCGTACTCGACGACGTTTTCCTCAGAGCGCTCGCCGTACCCCTTCTCAGGCGGCACGGTTATCTCGTCCGTCTCTCCCTCCTCCATACCGACGACCCCCTCGTCGAAGCCCTGAACGACCTCGCCCGCTCCTACCTTGAACTCCAGCGGCACGTACTCGCGGTTCGGATGC
>JBKHFQ010000101.1:0-5177 GCA_046540135.1 Halobacteriales archaeon | reverse complement strand
AAGATTCTCTACTACCTCAAACGCGACTACATCTACGACGGCAAGATAGACCCGATTATGCGTGACCCCGCCATCGAGGATGTTTCGTGCGACGGTGACAACACGCCTATCTTCGTCTACCACCGCGACTACCGTGACCTGATGTCGAACATCGAGTTCGAGAAGGACGAACTCGACTCGTTCGTCATCAAGCTCGCGCAGAAGGCGGGTAAGCATATCTCGGTCGCCGACCCGCTCGTCGACGCCTCGATGCCCGACGGCTCGCGTATACAGATGACGCTCGGCAAGGAGGTCACCGACCGCGGTTCGACGTTCACCATACGTCTCTTCCAGGACGAGCCGTTCACGCCTATCGACCTCATCAACTACAACACGTTCTCGTTGGAGCAGATGGCGTACCTCTGGACGTGCATTGAGAACAACAAGTCGCTCATCTTCGCGGGCGGTACGGCGTCGGGTAAGACGACGAGCATGAACGCCGTCACGCTTTTCATACCCCCCAAGTCGAAGGTGATTTCGATAGAGGACACGCGCGAGGTGACGCTCCCGCACATGAACTGGATTCCGAGCGTCACCCGCGACTCGTTCTCCGACGACGGTTCGGGCGAGGTCGACATGTACGAACTTCTACGCGCCGCACTCCGACAGCGTCCCGAGTACCTCGTGGTGGGTGAGGTGCGTGGTGAGGAGGCGCTGACGCTGTTCCAGGCGATGTCGACGGGGCACACGACGTACTCGACGATGCACGCCGACTCCGTCGACTCTGCGATACACCGCCTCGAAAACCCGCCTATCTCCGTACCGCGTTCGATGCTCAAGGCGCTCGACATCGTCTCGATACAGTCGCAGACCTTCGTCGGCGGTGAGCGCGTCCGACGTAACATGAAACTCGTAGAGATTATCGGCATCGACCCCAAGACGCGTAACATACGTACCGACGACATATTCCAGTGGAACGCCGAGACGGACACGTTCGTCCGCACGGGTAACTCCAGGGCTCTCCAAAATATAAAACAGTCGCGCGGATGGACCGACGAGGAGCTCGAACGCGAACTCGACAAACGCCGCGAGGTCCTCCAGTACATGCTCGACAACGAAATCGACGGCTACGAAGATGTATCGAAGATAATCCAGTCGTTCATCATAGACCCCGACCGTGTGCTCAACCAGATACGTGAGGGCGAGATAGACCTCGACGCGCTTGAGGAACTCAAGACGCTGAACATATGAAGCTGAGAAACGGCTTAACCGAGCGAGGAGGTAGCCGCCGATGAGCCAGAAGACGGGCGGCGTACTCGGCAGACTACTCGGCGGAGGTGACGACGACGAGCCAAAGGACGAACTCGGCGAGATAGCCGAGGAGGAGAGCACGGCGAGCACGATGGACAAGATAGCGTACAGCCTCTTCGGCGGATACTTCAAGCGTAAGGGCGACACGTACGCCGGCTACCGCAAGAAGATAAACCAGGCGCGTATGGAGGTGGGTTACGACATGTACCTCTCGCGCATAACACTTTACTCCGTCCTCACGGGTCTCATAGGCGCGTTCCTCGGCGTCGGTCTCACAGTTCTCCTGTCCGTACTCGGACTCTTCGACACCATCTCAATCTCGCTACGTCTCCCCCCCTCCGCGGCGGAGTTCGTGAGTCAGTACGCCATCTTTATCGGAGGCTTCTTTCTCACCATCATACTCGCCACGGTTCTCGGAGGCATCGCAGGCGGCATACTCTACTACCTGCCGAGCTTCTACGCCGGCGAACGCCGACGCAAAATCGACGCCACACTCCCGTTCGGCGTCACGTTCATGTACGCCCTTTCGCGCGGCGGCATGAACATACTTGAGGTCATGGAGAAGCTGTCGAACGCCGACGATGTCTACGGCGAACTTGCCAACGAGTTCGACATGATTCTCCGCGACATGGACTACTTCGGCAACGACCTACGTATCGCGCTCCGTAACGGGAGCGACATGACGCCGAGCGAGAACCTCTCCGACTTCCTCGACGACCTTCTCAGCGTCATCGACTCGGGCGGTGAGATGACGCCGTTCCTGTACAACAAGAGCCAGCAGTACCACGAGATACGTAAGCAGGACCAGAAAGGCTTCCTCGACACGCTAGCCCTCATGTCGGAGTCGTACGTCACGGCGTTCGTCGCCGCTCCGCTCTTCATCATAATCATCACGACCATCATGAGCGTCATGGGTGGCGCCAACATGATGCAGCTCTACGCTATCATCTACCTCGTCCTCCCCATCGCGTCGCTCGGCTTCGCCTTCGTCATCGACATAATCGCGACCGGTGGCGAGGACGCCGCTGAACAGCTCGATGCGGAGCACGACGAGTTCGACATAGACGCGCTGGAGGAGTTTGCCGAGGAGTCCGACGACGGTAGGATAGACGACCTCGTGCAGGCGAGGAAGATGCAGAGCGTCAAGGAGTTCGCGCGCAACCCGCTTGGCGGTGTCCGCGAGAACCCGCTCTGGTCGCTCGGATTTACCGTCCCGGTAGCTATCCTAGTCTTCATCGGCTTCGTACTCTCCGGCACCGCGAGCCCGATGCCCGACGCAATGAAGTCGAACCCTATCTTCAACACGCTTGCCCTGTTCGTGCTACCTCTTATGATGGTAACCGTACCACTCTCTATCTTCCACGAACTCAAGTCACGGCGTGAGTCCGCCATCATACGTGAGCTTCCCGAGACGCTCAAGAAGCTCGAAAGCGCCAACGAGACGGGCATGACGCTCAACGAGAGCATGCTACTCGTTTCGGAAACGTCGTCCGGCGTACTTTCCGGCGAACTAAAGAAGGTCCACAACGAGATACAGTGGGACACGAGCCTCAACGAGGCGCTCATATCGTTCGCCAACCGTATGAAGATACCGCGCTTATCGCGCACCATCAAGCTCATCACCAAGGCGAACGAGTCCTCGGGCAACATACAGGGCGTCCTGCAGGTCGCGGCGCGTGACGTCGACACCGCTTACAAGCTCGACCGCGAGCGGTTCCAGAACATGATTATCTACACCGTCATCATCATCGTTTCGTTCCTCGTCTTCCTATTCGTCATAATCATTCTCGAAAAGAACTTCCTGAGCCAGATGGCTGAGGCTGGCGGTGGTGGCGGTAACAACACTACCTCCGGTGCAGGTGGCGGAGCAGGTGGTGGCGGCGGAGCCTTCGACATGGAGAGTGTCCCCCTTGACGCCTACCGTATGGTGTTCTTCCATGCGGGTATCATACAAGCGTTCTGCTCCGGACTCGTTGCAGGGCAGATGGGTGAGAACGACGTTCTCAGCGGTCTCAAGTACGGTATAGTCATGACGCTGATAGCCGTGGTAGTCTTCATGTTCATGTGACCAGAAGACCATGCTTAAGACGCTCCTTGACATAAACAGGTGTAAGGAATGAGCGCACTCGGGCATGATGACGATAGCGTGGGCGAGGACCCCGTCGACGACGACAAGCTCAGCACGGGTATCGAGATACTCGACAACCCTGAGTATCTCGACGGAGGATTCCCTAAGGGTAGCGTCATAACCCTCGTCGCCAACCCCATCGCTACCGCAGAGCTTTTTCTGTACGACCTCGCTGAGGTCCGTCACACTCACTACTTCACGACGGCGCGGTCCGCCGACTCGGTCGAAAAGACCATCGAGACGCTGGGACGTTCGTCCGAGGGATTCGATATCGTGGACCTGTACTCGGCGGACGACGTCTTCGACACCGCGATGGCTGCGCTTGAAGACGTAGGTAACGAGGAAAACATAATCTTCGACACGTTCTCCGACATCGTCCGTCACGACCGCGGTAACGAGATGCTTGACCTGACCTACCGTGTCTCACACGAGACCGACTCCGCGACCTACCTCTACATGATAAAGGAGGACGAGGAGACGATGACGTACGAAGAGAGCCGTGTCCCGTACTCGTCCGATGTCGTCATGAAGATGATGACGGGTATCGAGGGCGAGAAGGTTGAGAACCGGCTCGCCATCTCGAAGCTACGCGGACATACGCCACCCCCTAAGACGATAAAGCTCAACATCGGCAAGGAGATCGTCGTCGACACCAGCCGCGATATCGCTTAGCTACTTACGCTTGCCGTCCGTCTCCGTTCCTCAGTCCGCCTTCTGCGCCGCCCTCTCTTCAGCCTCCACTTCGTCGAGCCACTCCTCGGCGTCTATCGCCGCCATGCATCCCATTCCCGCGGCGGTCACCGCCTGCTGGTAGTGGCGGTCCGCGACATCGCCTCCCACGAAGACCCCCTCGACATGAGTCTCGGAGGTGCGCCCTTCGAGCGTCTGTACGTATCCGTCGTCGTCCATGCGCACTCCCGTTCCTTTGAGGAACCCCGTGTTGGGCGTGTGTCCGATCGCGTAGAAGACGCCTCCGCAGTCGAAGTCGAATACGTCTACGTCGCCGCCTTCGTCGTACGCCTCCTTCGGATGCCCGTCGTCGTTCGAGACGAGCTTTGCGCCCGTGACGCCCTCCTCTTGGCTTCCGTAGATCTCGAGGAGTTCGGTGTTCCACATGAACTCGATGTCGTCGTTGTCTATCGCGCGCTCCTTCATGATTTCCGAGGCGCGTAGCTCGTCGCGTCTGTGGGCGACGTGCACCGTCTCGGCGAACTTGGTGAGGAACAGCGCCTCCTCCATCGCCGAGTCACCGCCGCCGATTACGAGAACTTCGTCGCCTCTGTGAAACGCGCCGTCGCAGGTTGCGCACGTCGACAGACCGTGTCCCATAAGCTCGTCCTCGTTCTCCGCTCCGACCCACCGTGCGGACGCGCCCGTCGCAACGACGAATGCGCGCGTCTCCAGCGTCTCGTCCGTCGAAAGTTCGAGTTCGAAAGGACGGTCGCTGAGGTCGGCGTCAACAACCGACGCCTGTTCGTACTCCGCGCCGAAACGCGCCGCCTGCTCCTTCGACTCCTCCACGAGTTCGAAAGCGTCGACGCCCTCGGAGAAGCCGGGGTAGTTCTCCACATCGGTCGTGAGCGTCAACTGGCCGCCGGGTTCGTCGCCTTCGAGAACGAGGGGTTCGAGGTCGGCGCGCGCGGCGTATATCGCCGCGGTGAGACCCGCCATGCCTGAACCTGCGATTACCACGTCTCTTACTTGATCTGTCATCGGTCTTCGTACGTCTCTGCGCTCCTTCAAACTACCGTGTGTATGT
>JBKHFQ010000100.1:0-5271 GCA_046540135.1 Halobacteriales archaeon | reverse complement strand
ACATACGGTTACGGAGTACGGCGTTGACCTCGCGGCACGTCCGTCCGCATTCTTGGATGGACTCCACCTCGAAGCTGAACGGGGGCGTAACCCTCTCACGTTCTCCTCCGTCTTCCTGACCGTCGTCCTCCTCTTCTGTCGCGGCGTCCCCGTTCTCAGGGCTACCCATCTCGTAGACGTTCTCCGTCTCCGGTGGCTCTTCCAAACCCGCCGCCGGGTCCTCTTTGAGAGGTCCGATCCCCTCTACGTACGCGTACCCCACGGCGGCGACCGAGACCAAGACCAGGACCGCACCGACGGCTACCGTCTTGCGCGTGTCCATAGGGGTGTCCTACACACCAACGGGATTAAAAGCTTCCCCGAAACACGCCCTACCGACCCACTTGTGTGAAACGTTAGTTGGAGACTACGGAGTCGGGTTTGTAGGAGAGCCTCGAACTTTCTACGACCGTGGACTCGTCGGTATCACGCGTTTGGTTCCCGGTGTCGCCGTTGCGGTCGCCACCCTGTGTACTTCCACGGCTTTCTATCATGGTCTTTCTACATATACACCCAAAACGGCGTTGCACTTAAACTTTCCTCATGGTCTTACACCAGCATCAACTGCGAAAACGTAATGCGCGTCGAAGCCGTTTTGCCGGCATGCCGACCCGTCATACGGTTCCCGTCGACGGCGAGGAAGTTGTCGCCGTCCATCACGGGTCGGACGGCGAGCGCTGGATGTTCTTCTCCCACGGATTCGTGAGCGACAAGTCCGGCTACGCCGGAAGGTGTGAGCGCGCCGTCAACGAAGGGTACGACGCCGTCCGTTTCGACCACCGCGGCTGCGGCGAGTCGTCGCGTCCCTTCGGCGACCAGAACCTCACGACGCGTATCGCTGACCTCCGAGCCGTTGTCGAGTATTTCGGTGCCGTCTCGCCCGTCGTCTTCGGTTCGAGCTTCGGCGGAAAGGTCGCCTTCCACGCCGTTGCGGGCGAACTCTCCGGAGATGTCGAAGCCGTGGTGGCGCGCTCCCCCGTTACCTACAACGAACCTATGGAAAGGTACCGTACCGAGCAGGAGGGAACGGGAGTCGCGGACGCTTTCTTCGAGGACCTCGACGGCTACGGATTCGAAACCGTTGAGGAGAATCTAGACGTTCCCGTCGCAGTCTTCCACGGCAGGGATGACGAGGTCGTTGACGTTCGGCACAGCTTCGACGCAGTCCGTGCCCTTGGTACCGACGCAGTCGTTGAGGCGTACGCCGGAGAGGGACACAGGTTCTCGCGTGATGCAGAGGCACGGCTACGTGACCGTCTCTTCGGATGGCTGTCGACGGCTACGGATGGAGCATAGTGCGTTACAGAAGCGTTACTCTCAGCCGTCGGGAACGAGACGCACCAACGGTGCGTCGTCGCCGTCGACGAGGACATAGAGGTATCCGTCGGGACCTTCGGCGACCTCGCGTACACGCCAGCCGCGTCCATCGAGCAACGGCTCTTTCTCGCGCACTTCCTCGCCATCGACGCCGAAACGTCCGAGGTACCGTCCCGCGAGGTTGCCCATAAACAGGTCGCCACGCCAGTCGGGGAAAGCGTCGCCGGTGTAGAAAGTCATACCGGAAGGCGGGAAGCCGCCCGTGCCACAGTCCCAGACGTAGACGGGCGCGGTCACGTCGTCGCGTTCGTCGTGGCTAACTCCGACCTGGGTGTCGGTTCCGTACTCGCACGCCTCGCTTGCGACGGGCCAGCCGTAGTTCCCGCCGGCTTCGATGACGTTTATTTCGTCGCCGTCGCGCTCGCCGTGTTCGGACTCCCAGAGTTCGTCCGTCTCCGGATGGACGGCGAGACCCTGCGGGTTGCGGTGTCCGTAACTGTAGACCGTGTCGCTCGCTACGGGGTCGTTGACGAACGGATTGTCGTCGGGGACTGAGCCGTCGGATTCGAGGCGGAGTATACAGCCGAGTTCGTTGGTCACGTCCTGCGCGACGTGTCCGGGTCCGAAGTTCTTGAACTGTCTGTCCCCCGACGTGACGTAGAGCGCCCCGTCGTCGCCGAAGACGGCGCGCGAACCGTAGTGGTTGGAGGAGTCGACAAACGGTTCGGCTACCTCTATTACATCGAAGTCGCGTAGGCGCGGTGCGTCCTCATCCAGTCTACCGCGCCCGACGTGTGTAGCCGTCGCGGAACCTCCGTTGCCCGCCGAGTACGTCAGGTAGACGTGTTCGTCGTCGGGATAGTCGGGGTGTAGGGTTACGTCGAGCAAGCCGCCCTGTCCCGCGTCATCCACCTCCGGCGTTCCGCCGACGGTTTCCACATCTCCGTCCTCGTAGACGAGACGGAGCTTACCCGACACCTCGGTGACAAGCGCGCGCGTACTGTCGAGAAACTCGACGCCCCACGGCTGTGTCAGTCCCTCGGCGACCGTCTCTACTGCGAAGCCGGAGTTCCCCTCCGCGTTATCTTCTCCTCCATCCGACACAGGTCCGAGACAGCCGGTTGCAGTCGCCGTAGCGGCGGCGAGGAGACGCGCCATCACCCTTCTTCTGTCCATGGATGAGTTACCCGGCTTCGTCCGTCAGCCACTCCTCCGACCAGTCGGCGAGGGCTTCGAGCGCCGGACGTACCGCTTCGCCCTTGGGGGTCAGGCTGTAGTAGCTCGCTATGGGGCGGTCCTCGACGCGTCGCTCAACCATGCCGATATCCTCGAGGTCGTCGAGTACTCGCGACAAGGTACTCGAACTCGCACCCGTCGAACTCTTGAGTTCGTTGAAACGTTTCTCCCCGTCCTGTAGGTCGTGGAGTACGATGAGACGCCAGCGGGAACCTATCTCCTCGACGGCTTCGACGACGGGGCATGCTCCCGAGTTCTTTTCCTCGACCGTCTCCGTTTCTGACCGGGGTTGCATCCGTATTACCTCGTCCTATAGATGGTGCCGAAGTTATATGTGGTTTTCGTACGAAAGTAGGTAACGTAATGCAACCACAAAACCACCACGTACCACGAGGTGAAAGATGACAGAGTTCGGCGAACTCGTTAAGACGCGCAGAAGCGTACACGACTACACCGACGAACATCTCGACGATGAGACGGTTGAGGCAGTCTTTGACCGCGTCCGCCTCGCTCCGTCGGGCTACAACCTCCAGCCATGGGAGTTCCTCGTCCTCCGTGACGACGACAACAAGGCGGCGCTCCGCGAGGTTGCGTACGACCAGGAACACGTTGAGGAAGCCGCCGCGGCGGTCGTCGTTCTCGGAAACAAGGACCCTATGGCGCACGCCGAACCAGTCTTCGACGACTGGCTTGAGAAAGGATACGTGCCGAACGAGGATGTCCGCGACGCCCTCCTCGAAAACGTTGAGGGTATGGCTTCGATGCCCGAACAGGAGCGCCGCGTATGGACGACGCGCTCGACGGCGCTCGGCGCTATGACGCTAATGCTCTCAGCGTGGGATGAAGGCGTCGCAACCTGTCCCATGGAGGGCTTCGACGCCGAGGCTCTCGCCGACGAGTTCGAAGTACCGGACGGATACGAACCCGTCATGATAGTCACTATGGGGTATCCGGCGGACAGCGCACCCGACATCGACAACGAGCGCAAGGCGCGCCGCTCCGTCGATGAAATACTCCATTACGAGGAGTTCGACCCCGTCGGCGAGACGAACCTCGACGGTTAGTCGTCCGCCTTCGTCGTCCCCTTCCTTCCCGTCAGGTCCATCTCGCGCCACCTACCGGTTCTGAACCACGCGAACGCGACCGTCGCCCCTATTATGTTCGAGACCGCGAAGGCTATCCAGAGACCTTTCACGCCTATGTTTGTCGCGCCGACGTACGCGATGACGAGACGTGCCATACCGACGACGCCCACGGTTATCGCGGCGGCGGTCAGCGTCTTACCCGTGCCACGTATGCCGCCTATGTAGGACCTCATCACGCCGAGGAACCCGAACGTCGGGGCGACGAAACGGAGGAAGGTCGCCCCCTCATCGATTATGGCGGGGTTGTCGGTGAATACGGCGACTATAGGCTCGGCGAAGAGCCAAGTCACGACTCCCATCGCCGTGAGGATGATGAACATAGAGCGCGCCGCGAGATGGTTCGCCGCTTCGACGCGGTCAGGTTCGCCCGCGCCTATGTTCTGTCCCGTCATCGTCTCGACGCCCTGTGCCACCGCCGCGGCGGGGAGGAAGATGACGGAGAAGACGCGCGTCCCGACGCCGAAAGCCGCCGCGACCGTGTCGCCGAACATGCCGACGACGAACAGCAGCGCGTTTATCGAGACGGCGCGTCCGGTTGTCTCGACCGACGCGGGTCCGCCGATACGGAGGATGCGCCGGACGAAAACGGGGTCGGGTACCATGTCGCGCGCGTGTATGCGCACTCCGTACGTTGTCTTCAGCATCACGAATAGAGCGACGCCGAGCGCGAGCGAACGCGAGAAGACCGTCGCCACCGCCGCGCCCTGTATACCCATCTCCGGGAACGGTCCCCAGCCGAAGATCAGGAACGGGTCGAGGAAGATGTTGAGCACGACGGAGCCGAGCATGACGAGCATCGGCGTGATGGTGTCGCCGTAGCCGCGCATCAGGAAGATGAACGTGAAGAAGCCGAACATGAAGACGAGTCCGAGCGATATTACCTCCATGTAGCTCGCGCCGAGACGGACGACGGTCTCCGATGCTCCCGTGAGTGCGAGGAACTCCTCGACGACGAGGTAGCCCGCCGCGCCGAGTATGAGTGATGAGATGAGCGAGAAACCCGTCACCTGCGACGCGGCGAACTCCGCCTCCTCCTTTTGGTTCGCCCCTGTATGTTGCGCGACGAGTACGCTCCCCGCGACGGCAAGACCCATTCCGAGCGAGATGAGAAGGAAGACGACGGGGAAGGCGAAGCTTATCGCGGCGAGCGCGTCGTCGCTGTACTGACCCAGCCAGAACGTGTCGACGAGGTTGTACGCCGTCTGGAGGAGGTTGGTGACGACGATGGGGAGCGACAGATAGAAAAGCGGCTTGCCGACGCTCCCCGACGTGAGGTCGAACTCGTCGCGGTTCTTGAAGACAGCACCGAGCTTCTCCCTCAGGCTCATCCGTCGCCTCCGTTGACGAGGCATGTCTCGACGTACGTCTCCACGGCGGCGCGGAGTTCGTCGTCAGTCTTACCGACCGTCACGCTCCGGGTGCGTAGACCGTTTCCGACCGCGACGAGAACCTCCGCGGTCTCCTCTGCGTCGACGTTATCGCGGAAGACGCCTTCCTCGACGCCGCGTTCCACGACATCTTCGAGGTACGCCAT
>JBKHFQ010000099.1:0-5302 GCA_046540135.1 Halobacteriales archaeon | reverse complement strand
GGTTGTAGATGTAGCACAGAAACACCGCGAGAAGCGCGACGAGCTAAACGAGAAGGTGCAGGAGCTGAAGGACAAGCGCGACGACCTGAACCAGAAGGCGAACGACCTTTTCGACAAGGTCGACAAGCGCAAGAAGGAGCTTAAGCTCGAAGAGGGCGAGTCGCTCGACGAACTCGAAGACCAGATAGAGGACCTTGAGTTCAAACAGCAGACAGAGGTCCTTGAACCCGACGAGGAGAAGGAGATAATCGAGGAAATCGAGGAACTGCGCGACAAGTACAACGAGCGCAAGGACAAGCTCGAAGACAACGACGAGGTTCAGGAGCTTACCGAGGAGGCGAAGGAGGCGCGCGACAAGGCGAGCGAGTACCACGACAAGGTCATCGAGTTCGCCGACAAGGCGCAGGAACACCACGACAAGATGATAGAGGCGTACCGGAAGGCGGACGAGGTACGCGACAAGGCGGACGAGGTCCACGAAGAGTTCGTCGAGGTGCAGGAGGCGGCGGACGAGATGCACGAGAACTTCGTGACCGTCCAGAAGCGCCTCCGCAAGCTCGACAAGGAGGAGAAGTCGGAGCGCCAGACCGAGCGCGAGGAGAAGAAGGAGGAGGCGAAGGAAGAGGCGCGCGAAGTCTACGAGAAGTTCAAGGAAGGCGAGACGCTCGACACCGACGACTTCATGCTCCTACAGCGCGCGGGTCTTCTGTAACCGTAACTACTTAGCCGTACAGACGCCACGGACCGGTCGATGGAGTACAGCAAGGAAATCGTCTTAGCCGTTCTCTTAGTCGCGTTTATTTCGGGGTACGTCTTCTTTGGAGCGGTTCTTCCGACAGTCGCATCTCTCGTATTTGGGGACGACTGGGAGGAACCCGAACCGTCTATAGAGTCGGTCGAGGTGACGCGCGCCGGGTGCCACGATGATGTCCGCGGCAAGGGTATGTCGTCGTCCGATGGGACTTGGATAGGTACGGTCAACGGCACGTCGCCACACACCGTCGTCTCCGCTGAGATACGCCACGTCTCGCCCGACAGAGCGGACGTGACGACGTACCGCCTCGACGTCGAGACGCACAATACCTCGGTGCCTGCGCCCGACTACGACTGCGACGCCGACGAGGGCGCGGTCCGTTACGAGATATCGTACGACGCGCCGTCGCCCGACGGTGCGACAGGTCACCGTATCGAGAGGTACCTCAATGGCGAACTCAAGGGTTGCGGCGGTTCTACTTCCGATCCGGATATCGGATGCGTGCGTCTCCACGAAGAAGCGGAGACGCACTGGTCGAACGTATCTTAGCGCGTGTCGAACGCGAACCTTTTACGCCGCCGCCGCGTCGCGTTAGACGAAGGAACAATGCTCGCAAAACGCGTCATACCGTGCCTCGACGTCACGCTTGACGACGAGGGAAACGCCGATGTTGTCAAGGGAGAACAGTTCGAGGAACTCCGTTACGCCGGCGACCCCGTCGAACTCGCCAAGAAGTACAACGAACAGGGCGCCGACGAACTCGTCTTCCTTGATATCACGGCGTCGTCAGAGGGGCGCGAGACGATGCTCGACGTTGTGCGCCGTACCGCTGACGAGGTCTTCATACCACTCACCGTCGGCGGCGGTATCTCGTCGTGCGACGACATACGCGAGACGTTGCGCGCCGGTGCGGACAAGACGAGCATGAACACAGGCGCGTTACAGAACCCAGAACTCGTCGACCGGGCGGCGCGGCGGTTCGGTTCACAGTGCGTCGTCGTCGCTATCGACGCCCGGCGCAACTACGACAACTCAGGCGACTACTACTTCAAGGACGAGGAGGGGACCAAGTGCTGGTTCGAGTGCGTCATCTACGGAGGGCGCGAACCCACGGGCGTCGACGCCGTATCTTGGGCGAAGGAGGTTGAGGAACGCGGCGCGGGCGAGATTCTACTCACGAGCATGACCGGCGACGGAACCAAGGACGGCTACGACCTTCCGTTGACGCGCGCCGTTAGTGAGAGTATCTCCATACCAGTCATAGCTTCGGGCGGTGCTGGTTCACCCGCGCACATGGTCGAGGTGTTCGACGAGACGGAGGCAAGCGCCGCCCTCGCCGCCTCCATCTTCCACTTCGACGAGTACACGGTTGAGGAGGCTAAGCAGGTTCTCCATGACGCGGGCATCGAGGTCCGTCTCTAATCCGACGCCGAGCCGCATAGAGCCTGAACGACGAACACCTTGCCGTCCTGCAGACGGACGCCTACCCCCATGCCTTCGCTTTGGGGTTCAAGCAGGTTCTCGCGGTGCTCGGACGAGTTGAGCCACGCTTTGACGACGAACTCCGCGATGTCTTCTTCGCTGTCGAGTTCGGTACCGTTCCAACCGTCGAGCGGTTCCTTGAAATCCACCGCGGCGGCGTTCTCGCTGTACTTCCGCGTGTTCCCGGTCGTGTCACACGACCCGCTGTACCTCCCTCCCACGTCCTCGCCCGCCGGCGTGACGTGACCCACGTACTCGTTCTCCGCCATGTTCCCGGCGTGGACGGTCGCGGACTCGGAGAGCGCGCCGACGCGTTCCGTCTCCCCAACCCCGTGTTCTCCCCTGACCTCGTTCGCCTCCTCAAACACGAGGCGCTCAGCACGGACCTCGTTGAAGACAAAGCTGTCGCCGAGGATGTCGGTGGAGGCGTTCGACACCGCTCCGTCGGCGGCGTCGGTCGCGTTCGTGCCGTTCTCGCCCGGCGAACCGACGCCGAACCCCATAGCGCCGACTAGGACGACGACAAGGAGGAACGCGAACGCCGAGAAGACGGTTGTTCTCGCCGTTACTGTCGCCGGTCCTTCGCGTATACGCTCGACGGAGTCGGCTACATCGCCGACCAACCGCCCGAAACCGAGCGCCGTTCTACGCACCGCCGACGCGTCGGGGGCGCGGTAGTAACGCGTCTCGCCGTCCCTATCGACCCTTGCCCTGTAGACGTGGTCGCTGTAATTGACCTCGAAAACCTGTCTGTGGGGCGTTCCGCCGTGTACGGTTTCGTACGCATTCACAGCGTTCCTCACCTCACGTACGACCGTTTCCGGAGGCTCCTCGTCGCCATCACTCTCCACGCGCTCCCAGCACCCAAGATACCGGAACACCCCCCGCATCTTATGACAGTTCCACGTTCGACCGTAAAGAACCCATCGGTGGTCGGGTCGCTGAATGTCCCTGTGTAATAGAAAGAAAGGTGTTTATGCCCCCGCGTAATACGTCGGGGAGATGACAGACGTAGCTTCGACTACCGCGGGTTACTTCCCGCGCCCCGACTACCTCATCGAGACTCTAAAGGAGGTACAGGGATACCAGAAACAGGACATGGGACCGGAGGCTGAGGAGAAGGTTGAGGATGTCTTCCAACAAGGACGCCAGGACGTTGTTGGCATACAGGAGGGCGCCGGGATCGACATAGTTACCGAAGGACAGCTCTCGTGGGACGACATCATCGCGTTTCCCGCGACACGTATCGATGGAATCGAGATGGGCGGCATCAAACGGTTCTACGACAACAACCGGTTCTACCGCGAACCAAAGGTCGTCGATGAACTCGCGCGTTCGGGCGAGATTACCGTGGGGCAGTACGAGGACGCCGTCGGTGTCGCGTCGGAGGACGCCGACGTTAAGCCCGTGATGGCTGGCGCGTACTCTCTGGCGCGACTGTCGAGGAACGAGCACTACGGTTCGCGCGACGAGTACCGCGGCGCTTTCGCCGACGTTGTCAACGAGGAACTCCGGGCTCTCGCGGACGCCGGCGCGGAGACGATACAGTTGGACGAGCCTTCGCTCACGGGCGTCAACGACGAGGGTGTCGATATCGAAGACGGAATCGAGACCATCGAGCGCTCCCTCGAAGGCGTTGACGCCGACGTTATCGTTACGACGTACTTCGGCGAGATATCCGACGCGTATCCGCGTCTGCTCGACATCGCCGACGGCGTAGGGATCGACCTCGTCTCCGGCGAGGAGAACCTCGACGCTGTCGAGGAGTACGGTTCCGACGGTACGCTCTCCGTCGGATGCATGAACGCGCGTAACACGCGTCTCGAACCCGTCGACGAACTCGTCGGTGCGGTTGACGAAGTACTTGACCGCGCACAACCCGAGGCGCTCCACGTATCGCCGTCCGCGGGACTCGACTTCCTGCCTTGGACGGTCATGAAGGACAAGGTACAACGTCTCGGCGAAGCCGCAGAGGAGGTGGATGCATAATGGTACACGACAAGCTTTTCCCCACGACGATAATCGGTAGCCACCCCAAGCCCAAGTGGCTCAACAAGGTGCGCAACCTCAACGAGGAGGGCGAGTTTAGCGACGAACGTCTCGAAGGGGCGATGGATGACGCCGCGCGTGTGGTTGTCGACGAACACGAGCGCGCCGGAATCGATATACTTGGCGACGGCGAGATGCGCCGCGAGGAGATGGTCGAGTACTTTGCCCACCGCATACCCGGATACGAGTTCAACGGACCGGTGCGCGTCTGGGGTAACAACTACTTCGACAAGCCGAGCGTCGTCGAGGAACTCGGCGACCCCGAACCGATGCTCGTCGACGAGTTCGAGTTCACACGCCGCGCCGCGAGCGAAGGGCACGGTGTCAAGGTCCCCATCACGGGACCGTACACGCTCTACGACTGGTCTTTCGACGAGGTCTACGGCGACAAACGCGAACTCATCATGCGACTCGCCGACATCGTCAACGACGAGATTCACAGGCTCGCCGATGCGGGCGCGCGGTACATACAGATAGACGAACCCGCGCTCTCGACGCGCCCCGAAGACGTCGACCTCGTCGTTGACGCCACCGAACGCGTCGTCGACGGCGTGACGAAGGAGGAGCACGAGAACGTCGAGCGCCAGATAATGCACGTCTGCTACGGCGACTACGGCGCAATCTATCCCCGTATGCTCGACATTCCCGTTGACCAGTTCTCGCTTGAGTTCGTTAACCAAGACTTCGCCCATATCGACACCTTCGCCGAACACGACTTCGACAAGGAGATCGGCTTCGGCTGTGTCGATATCCACGACCGCGAGGTTGAACCCGTCGACGAAATCAAGGAAAACATAGAGCGCGCCTTCGACTTCGTCGACCCCGAACAGGTCTGGGTCAACCCCGACTGCGGCGTCAAGCTTCTGCCGCGCGACGTTGCGTTCGGGAAGCTCGAAAACATGTCGCAGGCGGCGCGTGAACTCCGCGACGAGTACGAGTAGGTTCCTGTCCGGTCTTTCGAATAGCCTGAAACGTGCCAAACTATTTGTTAGCGTGTGTTTTCAGATAGCACATGGT
>JBKHFQ010000098.1:0-5304 GCA_046540135.1 Halobacteriales archaeon | reverse complement strand
CCATCCGTACGTCTGCGGTACGCGCGAGGAGGAGCGCGGGAGTGCCGCGCGTGCCGTCGCCGGAAAGTTGACCATCGCCGCACGCGTCGACCGTTACGCCGGTGACCTCCGCCCCGAACTCGCCGACGAACTCGACGAGAAGATAGAAAGGATACGCGGACGCGGCGACGGAGGTGACGGATGACCATCGAGTGGGTCAGCGTCGACGGCGAGCGTTATCCCGCGACCGACGGCAAACCGGTGCGCGACGAACGCGTCGTCGACGGTCTGCGTCTGTGGCACCCGAGACGGAGCAAAGCCGCGGCGGCGCTCGTGAAGGGCGTCGAGATGCCGCTCAACGATGCCCGAGTCCTCTACCTCGGCGGCGGGGCGGGAACGACGCCGTCTTACTTCGCCGACGCCGCGCGTGCGGTCTACGCCGTCGAGTTCGCGCCGAGTCCCGCGTCGCGTCTCGTTGACGTGGCGGAGAAGCGCGAACGCCTGTTTCCGGTCTTCGTCGACGCGCGCGAACCGTCGGTCTACGCGCCCGTGGTCGAGGGGGTCGACGTTCTGTACCAAGATGTCGCAACACGCGGACAGGCGGACGTGGCGCTCAAGAACGCGCCGTTCGTCCGAGAGGGTGGACGCGCCTACGTCGTCGTCAAGGCGAGGAGCGAGGACGTAACCGCCGAACCCGTGGAGAAGTACGAGGAGGTCGCGGAGAAACTCGATGAAGGGTACGACGTAGACCGCATCGTCGACCTGTCTCCTTTCTACGACGACCACGCCGTCGTCGTTGCGCGGCGGTAGCTACACGTAGTCGAGCCAGTCGGCGTACTCGTCGCGTTTCCCTTCGGTGACCTCGAAGAACGTCTCCTGTATCTCCTCCGTGACAGGACCGCGTCCGTCGTCGCGCACCGTCCTGTCGTCGACGCTCTTGATGGGCGTAACCTCCGCCGCGGTGCCGGTGAAGAACAGTTCGTCGGCGGTGTACAGTTCGCTCCGCGAGATGCGCTTTTCCACGACATCGTAGCCGAGTTCCTCCGCAATCTCAATGACGCACCGACGCGTGATGCCGTCCAAGATGCTCGAATCGATAGGTGTCGTGTAGACCTTTCCGTCGTCAACCATGAAGATGTTCTCGCCGGGTCCCTCGGAGACGCTACCCTCCTTGTCGAGGAGTATCGCCTCGGTGTACCCGTTCGACTTGGCTTCGAGAGACGCCATGATAGAGTTGACGTATGCGCCCGTAATCTTCGCGGTCGTCGGAATCTGTGACGAGTGGTGCTTGCGCCAAGAAGAGACGGTGACATCTACGCCGTTCTTGATAGCGTCCTCGCCGAGGTAAGCTCCCCAGGGCCAGACGGCGATGGCGGTCCGTACGGGACAGCCTTCGGGGTTGAGACCGAGTTCGTCGTAGCCGTAGAAGACGACGGGACGTATGTAGCACGAGTCGAGGTCGTTCTCACGTATCAGGTCGCGGGTTGCGTCGACGATTTCGTCGACAGTATACTCCATCTCTATGTCGAGCGTCTTTGCGCTGTTGGCGAGACGTTCGTAGTGTTCGCGGTGGCGCAGGACGGCAGGTCCGTCGACGGTGTCGTAGCACCGCACGCCCTCGAAAACCCCGCTCCCGTAGTGGATAACGTGCGACAGGACGTGCACCTGCGCGTCGTCCCAGTCGACGAGTTCGCCGTCCATCCATATCTTGTCCACGTCGAGTTCGTCCAACGACATGTTCGTACTGTGGGCGCGTCGCGTTATATAACTCACGTTGGCGTCGCACCGAAGCGTTGATGCACGCCGCACGACACGTCGGTGCGTGAAAGAGACCGTCGTCGCGGCTTTCGAACTTACGCGTCCGGCGAACGCCGCCGTGGGAGCGTTGGGCGCCGCCGTCGGCGGATACGTCGGAGGTTCGCTTAGCGTGTCGGTCGCGGTCGCGGCGGTCGCCACGGCGTTCGGCACGGGAGCGGGAAACGCCGTCAACGACTACTACGACGCCGATATAGACGCCGTCAACCGCCCTGACCGTCCGGTTCCAAGCGGCAGGATTTCGCGCATCGGCGCGGCGTACGTCTCCGCCGCCCTGTTCGTCGCCGCCCTCGCGCTCACGCTCGCCTTCCTTCCCCCGCTCGCCGTCGCCATAGGCGTCGTCAACCTCGCCGTCCTCGTCGTCTACTCGTCCCATCTGAAACGCGTCCCTCTAGTCGGAAACGTCGCGGTCGCATACCTCGCCGGAAGCGCCTTCCTCTTCGGCGGCGCGGCGGCAGGGGGCGTCGAGTTCACCGTCGCTCTGTTCGCGCTCGCCGCTCTCGTCAACCTCGGACGCGAGATAGTGAAGGATGTCGAGGATGTCGAAGGCGACGCCGCCGAAGGGGCGCGTACACTACCCGTCGTCTACGGAGAACGTCCCGCGCTCGTCCTCGCGTCGGCGTCGGTCGTCGCCGCCGTCGCCCTCAGCCCCGTGCCGTACTTCGTCTTTGACGGTTTCGGTGTCGCGTACCTCGCCGCCGTCGGGGTCGCTGACGCGGTTCTCATCGAAGGCGTACGCCGTTCATGGAGGTCGCCGTCGTCGAGTCAGAAACTGCTGAAGGTGGCGATGTTCGTCGCTCTCGTAGCATTCGTCGTCGGGCGCGCCGTCTGAGTCGGAGGCGGGGAAATATATACCTCGGTCTTTTTGTAAACGGTAAGGTGGTACGAATTACGGAAGAAGACCGCGTCTCGTCAGGCGTAGAGATGCTCGACAGGATGCTCGGCGGAGGGATACCAAAGGAACGCTCGGTTCTCGTCACAGGCGGACCAGGAACCGGAAAAAGCACGATAGCCATGCAGTTCCTCCAGGAGGGTCTGGAGAACGGCGACGAATGCCTGTTCGTCAGCACCGAACAGACAGTCGACGAGTTACGCGACTCGTTCGAGCCTTTCGAGTTTGAACTCAACCACGAGAACCTGGGCGTAACCTCGGTACACGCGAAGCCTGGGCGGACGCTCGAAAGCGACGAACTTGAGCTCGTCCTACAGACGCTCGGCAACGAGCCGGACTTCGTCGAGGGGTTCGACGTTCCGTTTACCTCGGAGTACATCGTGGAGTACCTGCGCGAATACGCTCCGTGCGACCGCGTCGTGCTCGATAGCGCGTCGGGTCTTCGCGCCGTCAGCGAAAACGCCGAGGTATTCCGTCGGACGGCACTCGACCTCATACGTCTATTCACCGACGAGATGGGTGCGACATCGCTCTTCACCGCAGAGGGCAAGGACGGAGACGAGTCGGGCAATCCGCTCAGGTTCACGACCCACGGCGTCGTCCGTCTATGGCACGAGGAGATATCCGAAGACCCGCACCGTTTCCTGCGCGTCAGTAAGATGCGAGGCGTCGACCACGACCGCCGTCGTGTCGAGGTCGAGTTCGACGACGGCGGCGTCTCGCTGTCGCCGAAGAGGCGTTCACAACCCCCAGCGCTCAAACAACACAAACACCTCTCCGTCGGCGTCGACGGACTCGACAGACTATGCGGGGGAGGTATCGTACGAGGCGGGACTGTTCTCCTACAGCACGACGGACACGCCAACCTCGCGTCGATACTCGGCTCGTTCGTCTCAACGGCGGTAGAGAAGGACTACACGCTCGTACTTCTCCCCACGACTCATCTCACGCCGATGCGGGTAGGCTCTGTCTTGGAGGAAAAGGACGTTTCGGTCGGCGAACTCCTCGGTGACGACCGCCTGTTCGTCCTCGATATGACGGGTTCGTGGAGCGAGTTCAGCGACAGCGACAACGTCCGGGAGGCAACCGACGACGTCGGCGACGTCGTCTCATTCTTCCGTAACGCCGACGGTAGCGGCGAAGCCGGCACGTTCGCAATCGCAAAGACCGGTACCGCGGTCCACCGCCTCGGACCCGGCGGAGCGCGTGAGTTACAGCACTTTCAGGAGATAGAGACGGGTTCCGAGGATGTGGTCGTCAACGTCCACAACCCTGCCGTAACGGACAGCCGTATCTCCGGCTTCTTCGTTGACGCGGCGGAGCAGGTCCTCGAAACCCGTGTCCTCGACGACGGTCTTCAGTACCTCACGCTCAGGAAGTCGCCTTGTGGTTTCGTCGGAAGCACGTCGCTCGTCGAGTTCCGCAAGAAACCTCCGTACTTCCGCGTGCAGAACCCCCCGAGGGAGCGCGAAAACCCGATGAGCGTCGACTGATCGGGTGCGTCAGCCGAAGACGCCACGACGTAGCTTTTCGAGAAATCCTTCGTCGTACTCTATTTCGTCTCCGCCCGCCGATGCAAACTCTGCGAGCGCCTCGCGCTGTTCGTCGGTGAGGTCCGAGGGGTCGGGGACGACGACCTCAACGCGGACGTACTGGTCGCCACGTCCGCGTCTCTGCATACGCGGAAGACCGCGGTCCGACAGACGGAACGTCTCGCCGCTACGTGCCCCTTCGGGTACGTCCATCTCGACATCGCCTCCGAGGGTCGGCACCGTGACGGTGTCGCCGAAGACCGCCTGAGGGAAAGAGACAGGATGGGCGTAGTATACGTCCGCACCTTCGCGCTCGAATATATCGTGTTCCTCAACGCGTACCTCGATATGGACCTCGTTCCCGCCGTCACGGAGGCGTAACGTCGTTCCATCCTCGACGCCTGCGGGTATCTCGACGGTACGCGTGACACGGTCGTGGACCTCGCCGTCCCCCTTGCATTCGTCGCACGGTTCGTCGTACTCCGTTCCGCTACCGCCACAGTCGGGGCAGTCGGTGACGGTTGTCGCCTGTCCGAACGGCGTGCGCTGGCGCTGTTCGACACGTCCGGAACCGCCGCAGGTGCTACAACGGCGCGCGTTCGACGGGTCCGCCGCACCGGTTCCGTCGCAGGCATCGCAGTCGACCGTGGTCGTGTACGAGACCGTCTTTTCGGTGCCTTCGTAGACCTCCTCAAGTGTGACGGTGACAGATGTCGTCGCGTCGGGTCCGCCGCCACCGCCGAAGCCACCGCCGAAGATGTTGTCGAAGATGTCGCCGAGACCACCCTCGAAACCACCCGCGCCGCCCATTCCGCCACGCGCGCGTCGCTGTCCTGCGCCCGCCGCACCGGCGTCCGAGGGGTCGAAGCCCTGTTTCTGAGCCTGCACGTACCGGTCGTGACCCATCCGGTCGTACGCCTGGCGCTTTTCCTCGTCTGTCAGGACCTCATACGCCTCCTGTATCTCCTTGAAACGCTCTTGCGCATTCTCGTGGTCACTCGCGTCCGGATGGTACTCCCGCGCCTTCTCGCGGTACGCGGACTTTATTTCGTCCTGCGAGGCGTCACGCGAGACGCCCAGCGCGTC
>JBKHFQ010000097.1:0-5343 GCA_046540135.1 Halobacteriales archaeon | reverse complement strand
GAACTCCCGCGACGCTTGCCATGTTGACGACCGCTCCGTTCCCGTTCTTGAGGTACTCGCCCGCGGCGCGCGTGCAGTTGTACGTCCCGCCGAGGTTGATGTCGACGACGCGGTCCCAGCCGTTCGGTGTCACGCCGTCGAAGTTGGA
This sequence comes from Halobacteriales archaeon, assembly GCA_046540135.1. Lineage (GTDB taxonomy): Archaea > Halobacteriota > Halobacteria > Halobacteriales > Halorutilaceae > Halorutilus. The sequence goes on along the minus strand of JBKHFQ010000097.1, from coordinate 5,195 downwards.
CATGAACGACGCACCGGCGTTGTTGACCAGAACGTCGACACCTCCGAACTCGTCGACTGCCGTCTCGACGAGCCGGTCGACCGCATCGCGGTCGGTGACATCGCACTCGACGCCGACCGCACCGATATCTTCGGCTGTGGCTTCTATCTCCTCCTTGGTGCGAGAGCAGATGACGACATCCGCACCGTCTTCGACGAAGTTTTCGGCGATGGAACGCCCGATTCCCTTGGAGCCGCCCGTCACTATCGCTGTGCCTGATACGTTGAAACGAGACATGGGCGTAAGACGCGCCCCGGCGACGTAAGCTTAGGGGCTGTCATGACCGCCCTCAAGCGTCCAGTCGTGTGGCGCACCGTCCTCGACGCCGAGCTTGAAGACGCCCCGGACGCGCGCCACCTCGTCGCCCTCCGCCGCCCTGAAGCCCTCGCCCTCGCTCCCGCCGTCGTCCTGTCTTACCGTAACATCGACGACTGCCGACGTGTTGCCGCGTCGCACGACCTCGGCGCGTGCCCTCAGGTCGTCGGTAGCGGGTTTGAGGTAGTCTATACGCATGTCGACCGTCGGTGCCGGCTCCCCTATAAGCGAGACGACCGCCGCGCCCGCAACCGTGTCGGCAAGCGCAAAGGCAACACCGCCGTGTGCCACACCGCGCGTCGGGTTCGACGTATGTTCGTCGGTCAGAGACATACGCGCCTCCGCCACGCCGTCCTCAACGCGCGTCACCTCGATGCCGAGGAGGCGTGCGAACGGCATGCTCGAAAACAGTTCGGCGAGTTTCATGGACGACGTGGGCGCGACCGGTTCTAATAGCTTGCGACAGCCCGCGAAAAGCTTTATGCGGACGGTTCCGTAAGGAGACCGATGGCTGACAACGACGACATAGAAGACAGGATGAAAGAGGCGGACGACTACTTCGAAGGGGAGGACCAGTGGTACGACATAGACGAGTACGTTGACGATGACGAGGACGACGAGTGAGTGGGATGGACGTAATCCCCGCTGTCGACATGAAAGACGGCGAGTGCGTGCAACTGGTACAGGGCGACGAAGAGACAGCGAAGACGTACGGCGACCCCGTCGAGTCGGCGCGCCGGTGGGTGCGTGAGGGAGCCGAGCGCCTCCACGTCGTAGACCTTGACGGCGCAATCGACGGCGAACGCAGGAACGCGCGCCACGTACGGCGTATCGTCGAAGAGACGGAGGCGGAGGTACAGGTCGGCGGTGGCGTACGCTCTGTCGAGGACGCGAAGACGCTCTTCGAGGCGGGCGCGGACCGCGTCGTCATGGGTACGGCGGCGATGGAGAGCCCGCCTCTCGTCGGACGGGTCGCCGAACACGGTGAGGTCGTCGTCTCCCTCGACGCGCGTGACGGCGAGGTCGTCGTCGAAGGATGGAAGGAGGGCGCGGGTATATCGCCCGTAGAGACAGCACAGCGTTTCGAGGACGAGGGCGCGTCGGCGTTCCTTTTCACGAACGTCGACGACGAAGGTCTTCTCGAAGGCGTGACTGTCGAACCCGTCGTGGAACTCGTTGAGGCGGTCGAAGTTCCTGTCATCGCGTCGGGCGGGGTTACGACGACGGACGACGTGGCGGCGTTACGCGAGGCAGGCGCTGAGGGCGTCGTCATCGGCACGGCTTTTTACGAGGGGCGCATGACATACGCCGAGGCAAAGGAGACTGCTACATGACACGCAAAGGAACCGCGGAACGCGAGACGGGCGAGACAAGTGTGAGCGTCGAGTTAACCGTCGAAGGCGAGGGTGAGGCGGACGTGGACACGGGCGTCGGGTTCCTTGACCACATGCTACGCGCCGTCGCCAAGCACGGACTGTTCGACCTGACCGTCGAGGCGGAGGGCGACCTCGAAACCGGCGACCACCACACGGTCGAGGACGTCGCCATCGTCCTCGGGCGCGCCTTCGACGACGCCATCGGCGACGGTGCAGGGATAACGCGGTACGGCGACCGACGCGCTCCGATGGATGAGGCGCTTGCCACCGTCGCCGTCGACGTATCAGGACGCGGACGGGGGTTCACCTCGCTCGAACTCGACCGCGACGGTGTCGGCGACCTCACCAACGAGATGGTGCCGCACTTCTTCGGCACGTTCGCGCGTAACGCAGGCGTGACACTACACGTCGAGGCAACGGGGGAGAACGACCACCACGTCGTCGAGGCGGCTTTCAAAGGCTTCGCGCTCGCCCTCGACGACGCGACGCGTCACGACGACAGGCGCGACGGCGTGCCGAGCACCAAAGGAGAGCTTTAGGCTGTCTGACGCTCGCGGTTCTTAGGACGTAGCTTCTTGTAACCGCACTTCCTGCACGACGTAGCCTCCTTCGGGTTACGGGCGTTGCACCTCGTACATATCTGCTTCTCAAGCAGACGTTTCTCGGCTTCGGGGAAGTTTGCCATACCGGAGACAGACCGTTGGCGCGTATAACTCTTTTCTCTCGCACACAAGCTATATGTCCTGCGCGGGCATCTTCCGTCCATGGTTGTAGACGTAAGCAGAGATGATGACGTAACGACCGTCACCATCGACCGCCCCGACGTAAAGAACGCACTCGACCACGAAACGATGTCGAAGCTCGCCGACGAGCTACGCGAAATCGCAAGATCGGACGCGCGCGCCGTCGTCCTTCGCGGCGCGGGCGGGACGTTCTGTGCAGGCGCAGACGTGAACGCGCTCGTCAACTTCGCCCACACGTCGCCACCCGAAATCGTCGAGATAATCGAGAACGACCTGCACGAGATAATCCGTCAGCTTTTCCGTATGCGAAAGCCGACGGTAGCGAAGGTGCGCGGACACGCAGTCGGCGCGGGATGTAACCTCGCGCTCGCATGCGACCTGACAGTTGCGGAAGAGTCCGCAACTTTCGCGGAGCTTTTCACCCAGATCGGTCTTTCGCAGGACTCGGGTTCGTCGTACATACTCCCGCGTCTGGTCGGGATGAAGAAGGCGAAGGAACTCGTCTTCACGGGACGCGATGTTCCCGCACCCGAGGCGGAGGAGATGGGGCTAATCAACCACGCGTACCCCGACGACGAGTTCGACGAACGCGCCGACGAACTCGTGGACGAACTCGCTTCGGGTCCGACGCGCGCGATAGGCGCGAGCAAGTCGCTCCTCCAGTACGGTGCCGACAACGACCTTGACTCAACCCTTGAACGCGAGGCGTGGGTGCAGAGTTCGGTCGCTCAGTCGGACGATGTCGAGGAAGGCGTGATGGCTTTCGTCGAGAAGCGTGAGCCGGAGTTCGAAGGTCGTTAGTCAAACGTTGACAAACATCAAGTAATCCGGAAGCTTATTTAACGAGTTACGACGACGTACGCGTATGAGCGTAGCAGTAACCGAAGAGGAAGACGACGAAAAGAGCCTCGAAGAGATAATCAACGACTACTCCGAAGACTCCGCGGATTCGAGATAGTCCTCCTGTACCTCCACGACCTCCTCGCTCGTCTCACACGCCGCGTACCGCTCCAGCGGTTCGCTGTTTAGCGACAGAAACGTCTCGCCGTAGCTGAAGTACGACGCAATACGCCGCGCGTCGTCCTTCTCTCCGACGATATAGAGCGCCGCGACGGTAGCCTCGGTGGTGTTGAGCCTGAACGGCTTTCCGTAGCTCACGGGGTTTGCGGCGACGACGAACGGCAGTGCGCGCTCGACGCCGTCGTACGGCGCAGCGACGTTCTCGGCGCTTTCCCACGACGAGTCGAAGACGACGATTGGCGGAGAGTCAGCGGGCGACAGCGCCGTGTCCGCGTATGGCGACAGGGCGGTCGAACGAGGGAGCGTGTCGTAGTTCTCGTGAAGACGCGCCTCGCCCTCGTCGGCGAGTCTGCGCGCCGTACATTTCGCCGGGTCGTCGTCGCCCTCGTGGTAGATATGGACCTGCGTCTCTCCCACGCCCGGCGTACGCGCTCGTCGGACTTATCGGGTTCGGTGAGCAACAACCGATGCGCTTTTGACCGCGCCGACAGCATCTGACACCAATGAAAGCTTATCTTGCGCTCGAAGACGGTACTGTCGTTGAGGGCGAGGGACACGGCGCGCCCGGCGAGGTACAGAGCGAACTCGTCTTCACGACTCAGTACACCGGCTACGAGGAGTCGCTCACCGACCCGTCGTACGCCTTCCAGACGCTGATGTTCACGTATCCGCTCATAGGCAACTACGGCGTCGACCCCGACGCGTTCCAGTCGGACGGAATCAAGGCGGAGGCGTGCGTCGCCCGCGAGTTCTCGACCGATCCGCCCGACGTTCTCGAATGGTTCGAGGACGAAGGCGTGCCCGCGATGGAAGGCGTTGACACGCGCGCCCTCACCGTCAAGACGCGCGAACACGGCACGATGCGTTCGGGTCTCGTCGTCGGCGACGACGCGACGCCTGAACGCGCACGCGAACTCGCGGAGGACTGCCCCGACATAGAGGAACTCGACCTCGGCGCGCGCGTGACGCGTGACGAAGCCGCGGTCTTCGAGGGACGCGGACCTGGCGACGCCGACGCAACGGTCGCCCTTCTCGACTGCGGATGTAAGCGCAACATAATCACCAGCCTGCGCGACCGCAACCTCGATGTCGTCGCCCTGCCGTACGACGCCTCGCCGGGCGATATACGCGACGTAAACCCCGACGCGCTTTTCATCTCAAACGGACCCGGTGACCCCGCGAACTACGAGGACGCCGTCTCTGCCGTCGACGAGTTCGTGGGCGAGATGCCCATCGCGGGTGTCTGTCTCGGAGCGCAGGTCGTCTCACGAGCCTTCGGAGCCGAGACGTACAAGCTCAAGTTCGGACACCGCGGAGCCAACCAGCCTGTCAAGGACCTCGAAGACGGCGTGGTGCATATCACGGCGCAGAACCACGGATTCGCAGTAGACGAGGACACCCTCGATGAACTTGAGGTGACAGAGATAAACGCCAACGACGGAACGAGCGAGGCGGTACGGAGCGACTACCACAAGGTTGAGGCGCGCCAGTACCACCCTGAGGCACACTCAGGTCCGCGCGACACCGAGGGCGACTTTTTCGACGGCGTCAAGCAGGACTTCGTGGAAGGTCTGTAAGGTCACGGATCGTAGTAACTCCTCGCGCGGCGGCGGCGGTCTCCCTCATCATTCAGCCTCCACGCATCTGCCTCAAACCCGTCTTCCGCAAATGCCTAAACATTTATTCGTCTCAGGTACGTTCC
>JBKHFQ010000096.1:0-5368 GCA_046540135.1 Halobacteriales archaeon | reverse complement strand
CACTGCGGCGAAGGCGCTATGGTATGGGACGACGACGAAGGAGCGAGCGTCTGCAACTGCTGCGGTGCACTCTACACAGGGAGGAAATAATGCCGGAGAAGTGCCCCTCCTGCGGCGGCTACATGATCATCAAGGAAATTATGGGTACGCTCGTCATCTCCGAGATGCCAGATAATAAAAAAAGAACAAGAAAGTACGCATTTAGCTCGTTTGAGAGGGGGGAGCAGGAGATATGTCCAAGTTGTAGACGTGCAGTCAAAAAAGAAAAAGATCTGGAAGCTTCAGGTATAGGGAGTGGAGGAGTCCCCATTTCTATCAGTGAAAGGTCAAAGGAGGGAACCTCGAAGGTATAGCATAGGTACAGGGCGTCTGTTACTTACTGTGCCTGTCCCGTTCCTCAAGTCAGTTCTGGAGAACATCTCTGTCTTGTGCTCGAGCTGACCGCCCCGTTGTCGTAGTTTTTCAGAAAGCCTCCTTGGGTTTCTGGAAGAGGGTACCGGAAGAAACTAGTGCTCCGTCAGGGATTTGAACCCTGGTCATTGCCTCGAGAGGGCAATATGATTGGCCGGACTACACCAACGGAGCGCTCACTTCGTTCCCTGTCCGAGCATTCCGCTTCCTCGGAATACAACGGAACGCAGACTGAGGTATACCGGTCCGGATATTAACGCTTGTGTTTTCCGCGACACGAGGCGTCGTGCGCGTGGATTGAACTGTACTGAAACGTCTAAACTGTCGTCGCGAAAAGTCCCGTGACCTGAACTCTTCTGAACTATGAGAAGGGCTTTAACTGCAACCCTCGTAGGGTTAACCGAAATAGATGACGAGAGTTCCCACCGGCGCTATCTTCGTCTCTCTACTGTTGACAGCCGTACTTTTGACCGGAACGGCTAGCGCCCTCAGCGTCTCGGTCGCCGAGGGAGAGAGCGATATCACGGTAGAGGTCACGGACGAAGGCGACGCAATCAGCGGGGCGAACGTAACCGTCTCCGGTGTTACGGGCGAGACTCCGCTTGATGGAGAGTACGTAACCGACGACGAGGGGCGCGTCGTCTTCGACGAAGAGGAGACATCACAGCTTTCGGGAGTTATACATCTCCGAGTAACCGTCAAGCATGCGGATTCGTACAAGTCGGTCCTAACCACGTTCACCAGAGGTCCGCAGGCGGGTTCAACACCGATGGGACACAGGATGTCGATGAGCCTTCAGGAGCCTGTGGCGAGCACCCATGGGAAGATAATGGGTAGGCTCAACTCAGCGGAGGAGGGTTCAGAGGTGCGCGCGACGGCGGAGAGGGTCGATGTACTTCTCGCCAACCTCAGCGATACCGAGTTCCGGCGTGAGGTTCTAGGAAGGGACCTAGCCGCGGGCGAGATATCGACATCGGAGTTCTATCTCGAAGCGGTTAAGAACGCCCGACGGTCTGCGACTACCAGGGGCGCGCTCAAGGAGAACGTCGAGGTTCTAAGCGGTTACGGCGAGGGGTATCTGAGGGACGAGGGAGTCGATGTTGAGGATCTTGACGCCCTGCGCAAGAGTCTGAGCGAGGGTAGAGCCACCGACTCCGATATCCGTCTACTGAACGAAGAATAACAAGAAAGATAGGCGCCGACAGCTTTTTTCGTCCATGCGTCTGTTGGTCTCGCCCGACGGGGACGGCTACAAGGTTCTGCCGTCGAGGGACGGTGAGACCGTGTTTTCAGGTCGTCTTGAGGTTCGTGAGACACCGAAGGGACCTCGTCCTGCGAAGCTACGCGTCCGGCGCGACGGCGACGACGAGACACGTCAGCCCGACGAGTTCGTCGACTTGGCACGTATGGCTGACGAGGTTGTCTACACGGCGAGCGCCGACGGGTTCGGCGAGATGGCGGCGCTTCTCGACGCTTACGGCGTCGGACTAAGACGCGAGGAGGTCTGCCGTCTCTGTCTCGTCAACAACAGGTTCACGTCTCTACACAAAAACGACGCCGTCCTGTACGACGGCGAACGTATCTGTGTCGACTGCGCCCGCGATGAACTGCGCCGTGAGGCGTCGTTCCGGGGTGTATCGTCTACCACGCGCGACCGTCTCAACGACCTGCTACGGCGCGTCGGCGAGGTCGACAAGGTCGTCGCGCTACTCGAAGGAAGCCTTGACCCCGAACTTACGAAGTTTGACGAGATGGACGAGAACGTCGCCGAACCCGTGCCGCTCGACGAGACGCCGTTAAGCGACGAGGTTCGCGAACTGCTGGAGTTTAACTCGCTTCTGCCCGTTCAGTCAGCGAGCGTTGACGCCGGTTTACTCGACGGCGACGACCTTCTCGTGGCGAGCGCGACGGCGACAGGCAAGACTCTCGTGGGAGAAATCGCGGGTCTGCACAACCTCATCGAGGGACGCGGCAAGACCCTGTTTCTGGTGCCTCTCGTCGCGCTCGCCAACCAGAAGTACGACCGGTTCGACGATATGTACGGAGACCGTTTCGAGGTTACCCAACGCGTGGGTTCGAACCGTATCTCGGCACGTGAGAACCGTTTCGACCCCGACGCCGAGATGGTCGTCGGGACGTACGAGGGAGTCGACCATGCGCTCCGTACGGGACGCGACCTCGGTGAGGTGGGAACCGTTGTGATAGACGAGGTACACAACCTCCAGGACGAGGACCGCGGGCACCGTCTCGACGGTCTTATCGCGCGTCTGCACGAGGCGCACGACGCACAGTACGTCTACCTGTCTGCGACGGTCGGTAATCCGGAGGCGCTCGCCAACGCTCTCGGCGCGCGTCCTGTCGAGTACGAGGAACGCCCCGTTCCTATCGAGAGACATCTGACGTTCGCCGACGAGACGGAGAAGAAGGACATCGTCGAGCGTCTCGTGAAACGCGAGTACAACCGCAAGTCGTCGAAGGGTTATCGGGGGCAGACCATCGTCTTCACCAACTCGCGGCGACGGTGTCACGAACTCGCGGGCGCGCTTCCGAGCGCCGCGGCGTACCATGCAGGACTTTCGGGCGGCGAGCGCAAGAGCGTCGAACGCGCCTTTGGCGACCAAGAGATGGCGGCGGTCGTCACCACGGCGGCGCTCGGCGCTGGCGTCGACTTCCCGGCGTCGCAGGTTATCTTCGAGCGCCTCGCCATGGGTATCGAATGGCTCAGCGTCGGCGAGTTCGAACAGATGCTTGGACGCGCCGGACGACCCGACTACCACGACCGCGGTGTGGTCTACGTCCTCGCCGAACCCGACGCTGTCTACCACAACAGTATGGAACGCACCGAGGACGAGGTCGCCCTCGACCTGCTCAAGGGCGAGACGGAGGACGTTATCGTCGACTACACGCAGGAGGCGGCGGACGAACAGACGTTGGCGAACATCGCTTTCGCCGGCGAGGACCACCGCCGCGTCTCCGAAGCGCTCCTCGGAGAGTTCGACATCGACCGCGCCCTCGGACGCCTGCGCGACGCAGGACTCGTACGCGGCGACGAGATTACGCGTCTCGGACACGTGACAGCGTCGCGTTTCCTGACTCTCGAACAGGCGACGACGGTCATAGAGAGCGTCGAGCGCGGCGACGACCCCCTTGACACCGTCGCCGAACTCGAACTACTCGACGCGAACGAGTAGGTTAAAGTGGGCGGGCGAGGTTGACGCTACATGGAGTTCTGCCCCGAATGCGGCTCTATGATGTACCTCGAAGACGGCGTCTTCGAGTGCGGCGAATGCGGCGCTGTCAAGGTACAGGAGGAGGAGACTGAGTTCACGTCGACCGAGGAAGGAGGACGCGGCGAGGTGACGGTGATGGAGGACGCCGAGGACAAGGGTCTGCCGACGACCGATGAGACCTGTCCCGAATGCGGCAACGACGAGGCGTACTGGTACCTCCAGCAGACGCGCGCCGCCGACGAGTCGGAGACGCGTTTCTACATCTGCACCGAGTGCGACCACAAGTGGCGCGGCTACGACTGACGGCAGACTTAACTCGCACCGGGGTGTCTGTAAGGTAGTTGAAACACAGAGGCGCGACCCGCGAAACCGGTGTCTCGGAGGTGATCGGCGTCGTTCTGATTATAGGCTTAGCCGTGACTCTCATCGCAGTTCTGCAGGTCTCCGCAGTCCCTGTCTGGAACGAGGCGGTCGAGATAGACCACAACCGCGACGTGCAGGACGAGATGGTGGAGGTGCGGGAGTCGGTGTTGACGACCACCGGGACAGGCGGGACGCGTTCGGTCTCGGTGGAGCTCGGTACCGGCTACCCCAACCGCGTGGTTCTGCGTAACCCGCCCGACTCGACGGGGGCGCTGAGAACCGTGGGTGAAGGGCAGGTTTCGGTCGAGAACGTCAGCTTCGGCGACGGGAACGCCGACGAGTACTGGAACAGCGTAACCCCGGACCTACCGACGCGCGCACTCGTCTACACCCCCGACTACAACGAGTACCAAGACGCACCATCGACGGGGTACGAGAACACCGTCGTCTACAACCAAGACGGCGGGGAGGCGGCGCTTTCCAAGGGGACGGTCGTCGACGGCGACATGGTAACGCTCCCGGTGCTGAACGGAACTTTCTCGGAGACGGGTAGCGGCAGAAAGACCGTCGACCTACGTCCGCGAAGCGTCCCGACCGACGCCGTGACGGTCAGTCCGGACGGCGAGGGTCCACATTTCGAGATGCCTACGCGGCTCTCGGAGGATACGTGGGACTCGCTCCTCGCAGACGAAACCGGTGTGGACCACAACGTGGACGGCGGAACGCTCGAACTCACGCTCACGGGCGGTGACTACCGTCTCCGTATGGCGGAGGTGAGCCTCGACTCGTCAGGTCCCGGAGGTTCGCCCGCGTATCTGACGCTAGTCGAGAGCCTTTCGCAGGGCGACGCCGTCGTCGTCGAGGCGCGCGACAAGTACAACAACCCGGTTCAGGGAGCGACCGTCGACGTCTCGGAAGGCGACTGCGAGGAAACGTCGCGCGAGACGGGCGGAGACGGGCGCGCCGGCTTCGACTGCGATGGTTCGGAGGAAACGGTCCTGTACATCAACGGCGACGACGGAACGCCGTACGAGGAGGTAGTAGTACCGGCGGGCGAGACGGATGAGCCAGCCGACGACCCGACGGTCGACTGGGAGGGGTTGTGGGCGGGCGCCCCCTGGGCGCGGCCGATGGCCGAGACGCCCCAGGACCCCGAGTATCACCCCGAGGGGGACGTCTGGACGCACACGAAGATGGTGGTGGAGGCGCTGATCGCCGACCTGGTGGCCGATGTCTGACATGCGTTGGGAGGCGCGCTGACCCATTTCGCCGGCGCGGTGGCGCATGCGCTGCGCGGTTTCCTTGCCCTGCTCGGTCATCTCCCGCGTGCGCTGGCGCATGCGCTCGGAGGTTTGCTTGCCTTG